>NZ_JARWBG010000101.1:0-8836 GCF_029846775.1 Streptomyces chengmaiensis | reverse complement strand
GCCTCGTCGGCCCGGATCGCGGCCGGTGGGCTCGGCGCGCGCCGTGGGCTCGGCGCGCGCGGTGGGCTCCGCCGCCCCGGGTCGGGCGGTCTGCTCAGCGGCACCGGGGCGGGGGCGGTGGCGACCGGCGTCCTGTTCGCCGTGGTCTGCGCCGTCGTCGCCGGACTGCTCGTCCGCGGCGGCCCGGACGAGGACGTTGACGGGGGAGGCGGCGGCCAGGCGGGCCCCGCGGGCCCGAGCGGCCAGGTCACCGGCTCCGCGACGCCCGCCCCCGGCGGGCAGCGGCAGCCCAGGCCCTCGCCGTCCGCACCGGAGCCGTCCCAGCCGTCGTCAGGCACCTCCGCGGCCGCCCACCCCCGCGGCCCGCTGCAGACCAGGCTCCGCAACGCGGGCACCGGCCTCTGCCTCGACGTCCACGGCCGCACGGCGCGCTCGGGAGTGGAGGCCGCCATGGCCCACTGCACCTCGACCGCGACGCAGCGCTGGCTGTACGAGGACGACGGGCTGCTGCGCAGCTTCGCCGCCCCTGGACTCTGCCTCCGCTCCCACGAGCTGGACGGGGTGGCCCGGCTGGGCGGCTGCTCCGGGGCATCCGCCGACGACGCGGAGGACGTGCGGTACGACCTGACGATCCAGGGCCTGATCGTTCCCCGCTGGAACGAGGCGCTCGCCCTGGTCCCCGCCTCCGACGACGTGGGGACCAACGTTGTCATCAGGATCCGCGACGGCTCCGTGGAGCAGCGTTGGTTCGCGGACTCCCCGGGCTACACGCCGAGGCTGAAGCCCGACTCGGGCGCGGACGCCCCGACCGCCGAGGAGGTCAGCACCGCCGAGGACGGCGCCGCCGCCGGCGGAAGCCGCGCGCCGCACCCGACACCCTCCTCGTCGTCCTCGTCCTCGTCGGGTGTGACGGCGCCGCCCGCCGCCGTTCCGCCCGCCGCCTCACCGTCGTCCCCGGCGTCCCTCCGGGCGGGGGAGGGGGAGCGGTCCGCGGGGCCCGCTTTGGAGGAGCCCCGGCAGGAGCTGCGCCGGGTGAGCGGCGCCGGGCGCCCCGCCGGGCCGGGGCGCGGTCCTCTGGCGGGCTGACCCGGCGGGGGCGGCCTCCCCGCTGAGGACGGCCCGCGGGCTCAGGACAGATCCGGCGGCTCGCCGACGGTCGTCGCCGTGTCGATCACGGAGAACACCGCCCCCTGGGGGTCCTTGACCGTGGCATAGCGCCCGAACGGGCTGTCCGTCGGCTCATGCCCCTGGAGCACCTGACCGCCCAGGCGTCGCACCGTCTCCACCGCGGCGTCGCAGTCCGCCACGCCGAAGTACACATTGATGAACGGGTGCACGTCCGGGGGGAAGTCGTCCGTCATATGGTGCCGCCCCGCCACCGGTCTGCCCTGCACCTTCCACACATGGAAGTCGGCCGGTCCGCCCTCGCCGCCCCGCGCGTCGCCCAGCGGCCGCACTTCCAGGGGGAAGACGGCGGGATAGAAGGCGTCCGCCTTCGCCGCGTCCCGCGCGGTCACCTCCGCCCAGCAGTAGGCGCCGGGCTCGCCCGTTCTGCCGAACCCCTCATGGGACGCAGGCTGCCAGGCGCTGAAGTACGCCCCGCTGGGGTCCTCAGCGGTGACCATCGTCCCGTACTCGCCGACCTTCATCGGGTCCATCAGCAGCGCGCCGCCGCTGTCGCGGATCTTCGCCGTCGTCGCCTCGATGTCGGACGTCGCAAAGTACAGGTTCCAGGACGGCTCCCCGCCGAGACCGGGCCGCATGGTCTCGACCGCGGCGACGGGCCGTCCGTCCTTCAGGGCCTGGGTGTAGCCGCCGAACTGCGCCAGGGCGTCGGTGTAGGTCCACCCGAACAGCTCGGCGTAGAAGTTCTTCGCGGCCTCCAGGTCCGGAAACGCCGCATCCGCCCAGCAGGGGGCGCCTTCCGGTAGTGCGGCCATGATCTGTCTGCCTCCCGTGGGTCTGGTGCGTTTCACGCTATGCGCCCCGGCCTCGCGCCGCCTGTCGAGCGCGGTCATGCGAAGGACGGCGGCCGGGACGCGCCCGGTGCGTGCTGCTGCGGCGCGGCGGCCTGCTCCGGCGCGGTGCGTGCTACTCCGGCGCGGCGGCCTGCTCCGGCGCGGCCCGCGGGACGATGCCCCGTACGACGCCCAGCTCCACCAGATCCTGTGGGCGCAGCCGCAGCTGGTCCGCGGTGCGCGGGATCCGGTCGGGGGAGCGTTTGAGTATCGCGGCGGCCGACTCGGGCGCGATGACGGAGAAGTAGCTGTCGGGCGTCGCCCAGGTGTTGCCCGGAGCGGCCAGCGCCAGTGCCCCGCCCGAGCCGCCCTCGCCGATGAGGAGGCTGGTCAGCGGTGTCCGGGCGGCGGCCATCGCGGAGAACGCCTCGGCGATGGACCCGCCCGCGCCCGCGCGTTCCGCCGCGGCGTCGTTGGCCGCGCCTGGAGTGTCGACGAGGGTCAGCACGGGCAGCCCGAACCGGTCGGCGAGCCGGATGACGCGTGCGGCGGTCCGGTAACCGGCGGGCCGGGTCGCCGTGCCGCGCTGGGCGACGTACACGACGGCGCGCCCGTCCGCCGCCCGGACGCCGGCCCCGCACAGCAGCCCCGGGTCCACCCCGCCGCCGCGGTCTCCGCCGAGCGGCTCGCGCCGGGCGAAGTACCGGTCGAGGTAGGCCTCGGCGGGTGCGCGCCGTGTGTCGCGGGCGCGTAGGACGGCGTCCCAGCCGGTGCGGGGAAGCGGCGTCTCGCCGCCCGGCGGCAGGGCATCGGGCGGCGGCACCGGCTGCGGGTCGAAGACGCCGGGGGCCAGGGCGCGCGCCCAGAAGCCGACCGTCTCGCGCAGCCGCTCGGGGCGTACGACCGCGTCGACATGGCCGTGCGCGAGCTGGGACTCCGCCGTGTACGCGGCCGGGTCGGCGTCCTGGGGACGCACCCGGGAGCCCGCGAAGGCGACCTGCGCGCCCGGCAGCGCCAGGATCACATCCGCGCCCGCGCCCAGGGTCGCCCAGCCGCCGCCCGTGGTCGGGTCGCGCACCACCGCTATATGCGGGACGCCCGCCTCGCGCAGCAGGACCCCCGCGCGGGCGGCGCGCTGCAGCTGGCCGAGGGCGACCATTCCCTCCTGCATCCGGCTGCCGCCCGTCGCGATCAGCGACACCAGCGGCAGCCCGCGCTCACGGGCGTGGGTGTACGCGGCCTCCAGACGGTCCCCGGCGCGGCGGCTCAGCGAACCGCCCAGAAAGGCGAACTCGAAGGACAGCAGCACACAGCGGCGGTCGCCGCCGAGGGTCCCCTCGCCCCACAGGACCGACTCCGTCGAGCCCGTGGCCTGTTCGGCACGGGCGCGGGCCGCGTCGTAGCCCTCCCAGCCGATCGGCCCGTCGGCCTCGCCGGAGGGCTCCTCGCCCCTCGTGTGCTCGGTGAAGTCGTCGCAGAGCAGCGCGATCGCCTCGCGTGCCGTCCACCGCCCGGACTCAGCCATGCCGCGTCGCCCGCCCGCCCAGCGCCGGCTTTATGACCTTGCCCATGTCGTTGCGGGGCAGGGCGTCCAGACACCGCACCGTACGCGGCCGCTTGTGCGGAGCGAGCTGCCCGGCCACATGCTCCGCCAACTCCTCGGCCGAGGGGGGCGTCCGGGGATCGGCAGGCACGATCCAGGCGACGACCCGCTCGCCCAGATCCGCGTCCGGCTCGCCCGTCACCGCCGCCTCACGCACGCCGGGATGGTCCAGCAGCGCGTTCTCGATCTCACCTGCGCCGATCTTGTATCCGCCGCTCTTGATCAGATCGGTGGCCTTGCGCCCCACGATCCGTACATAGCCGTCCGGGTCGCGGACCGCCATGTCGCCCGTGCGGAACCAGGCTCGGGGCCCTGTGCCGTCGAAGGCGGCGAAGGTGGCGTCGGGACGGTTCAGATACTCCGTGAAGAGGTTGTCGCCGCGCACCTGGATCTCGCCGATGGTCTCTCCGTCGTACACGCTGATCTCCGTGCCGTCGTCGGCGGCCAGCCTTAGCTCCACGCCGGGCAGCGGCAGCCCGACCGTCCCCGGCCGGGCCGGGCCGTCCACACGGACAGACGTGGGGGTCTGGGGGTTCACCCTCGGAGAACACAGCATCAGCGTCTCGGTCATGCCGTAGCGTTCGACCACCCGGCGGCCCGTCGCCGCCGCCATCCGCTCGTGGTCGTGCAGCGGCAGCGCGGCCGACCCCGACACCAGCAGCCGCGCGTCGGCCAGCGCCTTGGCCAACTCGCCGTCCTCTTCCGCCGCCTGGGCCAGCCGGTGGTACATCGTCGGCACGCCGAAGAGCATCGTGCCGCCGGACGCCAGCTCACGCCCTGCGGCCTGGGGGGTGAAGCTCCCCAGGTGGCGCAGCTCCCCGCCCCGCCTGAGCGGCCCGAGCACGCCCAGGATCAGCCCGTGCACATGGAACAGCGGCAGCCCGTGCACCAGGACGTCGTCCGCGGTCCAGGCCCAGGCGTCCGCGAGGGCGTCCAGAGTGGCGGCGACCGCCCGGCGCGGCAGCACCGCGCCCTTGGGTGGGCCCGTGGTGCCCGAGGTGTAGACGACGAACGCGGGCAGCGCGGGGTCGTGCGCCGTGTCGAGGTCCTGCGCGGGGCCGGCCGCGCCGCCGCCGGGCGGCTCGGCGGTGACGCCGACGCGCGGCAGCGCACCGAGCGCGTCGGGCAGCGCCTCGCCGGGCGCCGCCAGTACGGCGGCCGGTGCGCTGTCCTCGATGACATGGGCCAGTTCGCGCTCGCCGGACTTCGGATTCAGCGGCACCACGGCCGCACCCGCCAGCAGCGCCCCGACGACCGCGACCGCCGTCTGAGGCGTCGGCGTGGCCCAGACGGCGACCCGCGCCCCCTTCTCCAGCCGTTCGGCCACCGGGTGTGCCGCGGCCGCCAGTTGTCCGTATGTCAGCGAGCGGCCGGGGAAGCGCAGGGCGACGCGGTCCCGGTCCGCGCCGACGGGCCTGGGAAAGAGGGAACTCACGGGCGACTCGTCCTCTCCGGTCGGTGCGGTCGCCGCGGTCCGCGCGACCACGGCGATCGTTGCATGGGACATGGGTGCATGCCCCTGTTCACTCATGCTTCCAGGCCGCAGCATTCCCTTCCCTACTCACGCGTAACAACTTGGGGGGCGTCCGTGGCCGGTCTGCTGCGGTCCGGGCGCCGCAGGGGGTGCGGGTGTTCCCCCTGCGTCTGAGGCCTGCGCACCCTGAGGCCTGCGCACCCTGAGGCCTGTGCGCCTGAGCTGCGGCCCGTGCTAAGGCAACGGCAGCGCGATCTTGACCGCGTATGCGGCCACCAGGCCGTACCCGATCCGGAACGTCCACGCACGGGCGCGTGCGGAGATCCGGGCCCCGGCGAAGGAGGAGCCCGCGACCAGCAGCTGCTGCCACAGCAGGGAGGCGAGGAACACCCCGGCGACGAAGACGCCCCCGGCGGCGGGCCCGCTCAGCGCCGCCCCCTGGGCGGTGGTCAGCGCGGCGAAGTAGAGCGCGGTGGTGGGGTTGACCGCCGTGAGCCCGGCGAACGTCCAGAACGTACGGGCGGCGCCGGCGGTCCCGTGGCCCCGGTCCGCGGCCGCTGCGGGCGGAGGCGTACGCGAGGCCAGCAGCCCGCGGACCGCGATCGCCAGGAGGACGGCCGCGGCGACGAGCCGCACCCACGCCTCGACGCCGGAGAGGGCGGCGGCGACGAGCGGACCGAGGGCGGTGGCCGCGGCCGCGTACACCAGGTCTGTCAACGCGACGGCGGTGGCCGCGGCGACCGCCCCGCGGCGTCCGCGCATGCCCTCCTGGATGAGCAGCACGCCCATCGCTCCGAGCGGCATCGCCACCCCCAGCCCCGCCGCCGCGCCCGCTGCCGCCGTCGTCCACCACTCGCTCATGGGCCCCACTGTCGGGCCGGGAGACCCCCGGCGGCGACCGAATTTCGCCGTAGGGGACGGCGCTCCACCGCTCCCCGCAGCGGCGGGCCGCTACGGGGAGGACTGCCGGGTGACCACCGTGCCGCCGGGCGCGCCGTCGGGCGTGCCGTCGTCGCGGACGCCGTCGTCCGCGCCCCTGGGCGCAGCATGCGGCGGCCGTCCGACGGCCGGGCAGCGCCTCCGCAGCGGCAGCATCATGCTGGGCCCGAACCGGCGCCGCACCTGGTGGCCGGGGAACCGGGATCTCACTCCACCGCGGCGGGCTGGGCGGTTGCGCCCGCGGTCTTGGCGGGGGCGGCCCGCTCAGGCCTCTCCCGCCGCCGCTCCGCCTTCTCCTTCCTGTCGCTCACGAGGATCGTGTCGGTCAGCAGGTCGAGCATCATGGGCTGGATCTTGCCCTCCAGCATCGCGCCGAGGCCGAGGACGGCGCAGACGTCGGGCCGCTCGGCGATTTGCACCGGCATTCCGGTCGCGTTGTGCAGCATCTGGTCGAGCCCCGGCAGCAGCGCACTGCCGCCGACCATCATGATCCCGCGGTCGGCGAGATCCGCGACCAGGTCCGGCGGGCAGTCCCGCAGCACCTTGCCGATGCCGTCGAGGACCGCGGTCAGCGGAGTGTGGATGGCGTCCCGTACGGCGGCGGTGTCCACCTGCACCGAACGGGCCAGACCGGTGGCCACGTCCCGGCCGTGGATCTCGGTCGAGGCGGGGCCGTGCGGCGTGAGGCCGTTGCCGTGCAGGGCGAGCTGGAGCGGCCGGACCGACTGGGTGGGCAGCATCAGCTCGTGCTGGTGGCGGAGATGCTGGATGACGGCGTGGTCGATGGCGTCGCCGCCGACGGGAATCCGCTCGGCCGTGACGATCGAGCCGAGGGAGAGCACGGCGACCTGCGTGGTCGCCGCACCGCACACCATGATCATCGTGGCGGTGGGCTGCTCCACGGGGAGCCCGCAGCCCACGGCCGCGGCGATCAGGGTGTCGACGAGCTCGACCCGGCGGGCCCCGAGGCCCACGAGGGTCTCGACGGCGGCGCGCTGGGCCAGCGGATCGCTGTCGTGCGGGGTGCAGGCGGCCGCACGCAGCCGGGGTTTGCGGCGCAGTTGGCGACGGAGCTTCTCGCCCAGGAGATGGCGCAGCATTCGCTGCGCCATCTCGATGTCGACGACGGTGCCGCCGGAGACGGGGCGGGCGACGCGGATGTAGTCGGGCGTGCGGCCGGTCATCTTCTCGGCGAGCGTGCCGACCGCGATGAGCGCGCCGGTGCGCGTGTTCACGGCGGCGACGCTGGGCTCGTCGACGACGAGCCCCACGCCCCTGACGAAGACGCGGGTCCTGGCGGCTCCGAGGTCGACGGCTACATGGCAACGGCGCAACTGCTCAAGGTTGACGGTCACGACGGGTCCTCCCGAATGGGTTCTCCTCGCATCCTCCGATCACGGCGGCGGCGGCGCGCGCTGAACTCCGCCGCACGGGCGTACGCCCCCTGACACCCCACCAGCTGGCCGGGCCCCGGGGAGCGCCTCGGGGTCCGTTGCCCCTGCCCTGCTCTTCGCGCGCGGGCGGGCGGACGTGGTCGGGGATTCCGGGGCTCGAGATGCCCCTGCCCCGCTCTTCGCGCGCGCGGGCGGGCGGGCGTGGGGATGGCACGCTCCCGCCTCCTCCCTTCACGGCAGCCGCTGCAGCAGCCCCCACGTGAACTCCGCCACCCGCTCGCGGCCGTCCGGCATCGTCAGGCCCAGCCGCCACCGCGTCGGCGCGGACCCCTCCAGGGGCCGCGCCGGAGGAAACGCGGCGGCGGCCTCGTCGACCGTGCAGGACCAGGGGAGCAGGTCCGCCTCGGTCCGCAGCGCCGGCCCCGGAGTGCCCGGCGCGCGCACCAGCCACTCGTTCCACACGGCGCCCTTGTCCCCAGCCAGGACCTCGAACCGCAGAGCCGGCCAGAGCGGCAGCGGCCACAGCAGCGCATCGCACTCCAGGTCGCCGATGCGGCGGCGGACGGTCCGCTCCGGCGAGCCGAGCACCGACCGGTAGCGGGCCAGTGCGCCCCGGCTCCGAGGGGCGCGCACCATCGCCTGCCAGCGGCGGTTGGCCTCGCGCATCTCGGTGACCGAGGCCCCGAGCTCCCGCCGGGCGTCCTCGACCAGCCCCGGCTGGAAGTCGGCCATGCGGCGCAGCAGCACCAGCTGGAATTCACGCGACCCGAACGGTGTGGCATCGGCAGACATGCCGACATACTGCCGTTCCCGATAACCGCCGCCGTACTCCGGACGTGGGGATTCCACACAGGATCCTCACGGCGCGGACCGGCCGCCCTCCCCTTCGGGCGCATAACCTGCGGGCGCCATGGATTACTGCCAGCCGTGCCGACGGCACCTCAACGGCGCTCTCGCCTGTGCCGGGTGCGGTACGCCCGCCGAGGAACTGCACCGCCGCACCGGCGACATCGGCGAGCCCGAAAGCGACCAGGTGTTCGAGTTGTCCGAGGCGCCGGAGCCGTCCGGCGACGGCCGCCAGGGAGGTCACCGGCGGGCGCACCGGGACGCCGCGCGCCGCCGGCGGCCGAACGGCCGCCGGGCCCGCAAACGGCGCGGCCGCAAGGCGGTGATCGGCACGTTCGGGCTGGCCCTCGCGGCCGGCGCGCTCAGCCTGGCCGAGTTGGCGACGGAGTACGGCGACGACGGCCCCGCGGACCTGGTGAAGGAGAAGGCGTCCTACGAGTCGGAGACCGCGCCGCTCCCCAGCGAGCCGGACGGCGACCCTGACGCGCCGGCCCCGCCGACCGGGCCCGCCGTCGCCTCGTCGGGTCCCCCGGAGCCCTCCGCAAGCGGCGGCCCCGGCGCGGGTGGGCCGACGGGGCCCGGCACGGGGACGACCGGCCCCGCGGTCGCGGGCGGCGGGGAA
>NZ_JARWBG010000100.1:0-9521 GCF_029846775.1 Streptomyces chengmaiensis | reverse complement strand
CGCGCACCGAAGGTGACCCGCTCCCTGCCTTCCATGGCGCTGTTTGGTGCGGCGTACGCCACCGCCTCCCTCGGCTGCACCATCGCCCCCTTCCTCGCCATCGTTGTCTCCGCCTTCCGCAGCGGCTCCACCGGCGAAGGCATCACTCTGTTCACCGCCTACGCCGCCGGCATGGGCCTGATCGTCGGCGCCGCCTCCCTGACCGTCGCCCTCACCCGCACCACCGCCGTCACCCGGCTGCGTCGCCTCGGCACGATCGCCCCCCGCCTCGGCGGCGGCCTGCTCACACTCGTCGGCGCGTACGTCGCCTACTACGGCTGGTACGAGATCCGCGCCTTGCCCGACCCCACCACCGACCCCGTCATCGACACGGCGGCGGCTTCCAGCGAGCCGTTGCCGACACCCTGGACACCGCCGGACCGGCTATGATCGCCGCGCTCTTCGCGCTCCTGCTGCTCGCCTCACTTCTGATCTGGCGCCGCAAGCGCACGAGTCGGCACACCGGCGTCCAACCGTGATCAACACCAGCGCACAACTCGACTTTCGTTCCCGATACCCGGACGCCCATCTCCTTCGACATCCGCTCCTGGAACTGGCGACCCGACCTCGAAGCCCCGCAGTCCATGACTGGATCAAAGTTGTTGGCCTGACTCCCCGACAGAGTGCTCGCTAGAGTGTGGGCTTCATCATCGTCTGAACCAGGAACTTCATGAGTCTTCTAGCGGATGTCGGGCTTCATCACGAAGTCATAGCGCTCGGGCACGGGCAAAGCCTCGCCGTCGGCTTGGCTGGACATCGTCAGGGCGCGCTGACAGTCATTCCACAGGTCGCTGAGGGAGGTGTCGCCTTCACGCAGGTTCGGCACCTCGATGCCGTCCTCGAGCAGGGCGCGGCACCGGTCGAGGAGACCGTCCTCCAACGCGGCTCGGGCCTCCAGCAGCTGCAGCCGGCCGTCGCTTTCGTTCTTCGCACACCACGCGTCGATGTATCCCAGCGCTGCACGCGCTTGGCCCGCTTTCAGCAGTACTTCAACGAGTTCATGCAGCAGGGGCAGTGACCGCGGGGATAGGGTGTAGGCGTGCCGGTAGCAGGTGGCCGCGAGTTTCCACTCCGCGTCGTGCACGGCCAGCATCCCTATGTTGCGCCAGGCCCACGAGGTGGGCCGCATCAGAACGGACTGCGTCCAGACCAGCGATGCTTTGTCCAGCTTCCCGTTGGCTGCCTTCAGCACCCCCAGGTGCAGGTCAGCCAGCCAGCCGCCAGACTCCTTCAGCAAGGGCCCCCAGGCCGGGTCCGTTTGGTACGACACGGGTGCCGTGTCAGAGGCGGGCAGCCGTCCCTGGTACAGCAGCGCGAGCCACGACTCCTGTTCGGTGCCCAGGGAACTGTCGAGGAACGGAGTGGCCAGCAGCTCGATGGGGGAGCCGCCGGTGCAGGACCGCAGATGCCGTTCCAAAGCACCCCATCCGGTTCCGATGTGCAGCACGGCATTCGGAGCCCCATCAGCCCAGTCACGGGCGCTTTTCGCCTCAGCCGCCATGCGATCGGCGCTCACCAGCAGGTCGACGGCGTCCTCAGCGGCAGCCCTGGCAGCGTCCCAGTCGTCGCCGTGAACGGCCACCGGATCCGCGGTGACGCGTCCATAGGCCTCCAGCCAGGACCAAGTGGTGCCTGCCGGCAGGGGCAGGTGCTCCAGCTGGGTCCGGGCCAGGCCAGCCTGGATCTCAAGATAGGACGCCCCGGACGGGGAAAGCCACTCCTGCCAGCGTCTGCCGCCGCGGTGCTGCCCCCACACGAAAAGCTTGCGCCCTCGTAGCTGCCGCGTCGATGCCTGGGCCAGACCGGCACCGTCGCCGTTGAGTGCGGCGATCCACGGCCGCCGGTTCAGGTTGAGATCGAAGAAGTAGTCGGCCGCAGCGTCGGCGCGGCTGGGGTACGTGCGGTCGACGCCGTCATGCTGGGGGATGGGCACCCGGCGGATCGACCGGTCGTAGGAGAACTGCCAAGCTGCGTCCGCGGGAGCCAGAACCCTCGTGTCGGGGCGCTGCGGCACGGCGATGTTGGACCACCAGTAGACCGGAATATCCTCACTGTTCGGATTGACGATCTTCACGTGGACGAACAGGACCTCGGAGTCCTCTGGAAGCCAGGCGTCGATCTGGAACACAGCCCGCCGGATCCGCTCGAACTCGTACATGCGCAGCACCACCGTGCCGTCCGGATGGCGTGCCTCCACAGCATGCACGGGAGAACTGGTCGTGGTGCTGTGGCCGATCGTTCCGAAGTTCCACTCCACGCCGCCTGCCACCCACGCATCCCGCAGCGCCAGGTTGGCCGGCTGGAAGACGGTGTTGGCGTACACCAGATCCTGGCCGGTCGGCTTGTGTACGAGAGACCACAGGCGTCCGCCGGAGTTCAGCAAGAACGTGGCGCGCAGATATTCGTTTTCCAGCACAGCTGCCCGGTGGGGTTGCGGGGTCAGTTCACGGGAGTAGCCGTCCTGTATCAGGTAGGGCAGCACGTGGCGCACCCGGCCGTAGGCGATGTTGCGGCGCATCTCCGGGTCCGCATCCCCGGGATCGGCCACATCGTGCGTGTCCAGGGAAGAGAACAGCGGAGGAAGCGGATTGTCCGGTCCGAGGTCGGCGGTGGGCATCGTGACTTCGGTGATGCGCAGTTCACTCATACAGCGTCCTTGAACGTGGAGGCGGGCTGGTGTGTGGATCCGTCAGGCATCGCTGGGCGGCCTCACCAGGGTGGGGTCGTCGAAGAGAGCTCCCAGGGCGATTTCGGCCGCACCCCGCGTCGCGGCGGCGAAGCCGAGGCTGGAGCCCACAACACGGGTCGATGCCATGACCGGCGTCATCACCCGGGCATTTAGGGCAGTTTGGGCAGCGGGGACGAAGTAGTCGCTGAGGAAGGAGAAGTAGCCGCCCAGGACGATCACTTGGGGGCCGACGATGTCCGTCAGGACACTCAGGCCATGGCACAGGTGGTCACTGACGTAGCGGACCCCGTCGAGGGTCCGGGCGTCACCGGCGATGGCGCGCCTGCGCACCTCTGCCAGGCGCTCCTCCAAGCTCACCGTGTGATCGCGGACAGTGTCGCCAGCGTCGGCGATCCGGCTGAGGAGGGCGTTACCCCCCACCGCGGTCTCCCAGCAGCCCCGGCGCCCACATGCGCAGACCGTGTCGGCGGGTCCGAGCGGGGCATGGCCGACTTCACCGTTGAGGCGGGTGAGTTTTCCGTCGATGAGGACGCCGGCGGCGACACCGCTCTCGCCGGTCAGCAGCAGAAGATTCCCCATCCCTGCTGCGCTGGCGGTGAGTTCTGCCAACGAGGCGGCGTGGGCATCGTTTTCGATGCGCAGGTCGACGCTCTGCCTGCCGATGCGCTGACGCAGCATGGCGAGGGCGGGGGTGTCGTGCCAGGCGACGTTGGCGGCGAAGACCACATCGCCTCTGTCCGGGTCCACGGTGCCTGGAGTGACCAGGCACAGCCGCAGCGGCTGGATACCGCGAGAGCTGATTTCGGCCAGTGCCTGCCGGGCGAGATCTCCGGTGATGTCGAAGACTTCCTCTATACCGAGACGCGTGGTATCAAGGGGCCGCTGGGACTCGAAGACCACCGATCCAAGTGGATCCAGTGCCAGCCCCCGAACGCAGGTGGTGCTGATCTCGATACCCAGCCCGCAGACACCGCTGCCGTCCAGGACGAGGGTCAGGCCGGGGCGTCCCAGCCCTTGATTGCGGGTCAGTTCGCCCTCTCTGACCAGGCTGCGCTCGAGTAGTTCGGCGACGAGCGTGGAGATGGTCGCTTTAGGCAGACCCATTTCGGTGGCGAGCTGGCTGCGGGAACGGGGGCCGTGGTCCCTGAGGAGCTTGAGGATCCCGCCCAGGTTGGACCGCCTGACGACGGCTACCCGGTTTGCATCGATGCAGACAGTCGGTTTGGCGGGGCTGGTGGGCGGCATAGTTTCCTTCCCGTACTCCTTAACGGCCGCGGAATGCGGCCCCGACATCATGGAGTGGTGCGGAGCCACAAGAAGCGCTGACGCCATCTTTCACAGCCCTTGACTTATTGGCGTCGTGCTTCGACACTGAGCGTGTCTACTTAGTTCGAACTCTAGACGAACTAAGTCGGACGGGCAAGGAACTTAGATTCCACATCGGCCTTCCGGCCCCGTGCCTTGCAGATGCCTCACCTCTTCATCGACGCGCCCTCGACCCTCAGGCCGCACCACCTCGAAGGATGGCCCAATGCCATACGCGAAACCGCTCAGAGCGAGCGCTGCCCTGGCTCTGATCACCGCTCTGGCAGCCACTGGCTGTTCGACGACTTCCGACGGGTCCGACGGTGACGCGGGCTCCAAGCGCCTCACCTACTGGTCGATGTGGACCCAGACCGAACCTCAGGCGCAGGCGCTGAAAAAGTCCATCGCCGCCTTCACCAAGAAGACCGGCATCAAGGTCGACGTGCAGTGGCAGGGCCGCGAAGTGCTCGACAAGCTCGGTCCCGCGATGCTGTCTGGGAAGGCCCCCGACCTGGTCGACCAGAGCTTCGACAGGCTGCTGCCGGTCCTCGCGGCCAACGGCAAGGCCGAAGACCTCTCACCAGTGCTGTCTATGGACGTTGACGGCGGCAAGAAGGTCAGCGAGGTCATCCCGCAGAAGTACCTCGACGTCCTCCCCCGGGGCAAGGACGGCACCCCGTGGATGATGCCGTACGAGGCGATCTCCGTCTCCATCTTCTACAATGGCAAGGACCCGCTGGTCACCGCCCCGCCGAAAACGTGGGACGAGCTCCTCGCCATCTGCAAGGCAGCGAAGGCCAAGGGCAAGGCCTGCATCGGTACCGACGCCGACCAGGGATGGGCTACTCAGTACTGGTTCGACTACCTGCTCAACCGCAACGGTGGCTCCCTGGAAGCGCTCTCGTCGGACAAGACAGGCGCCGCCTTCAAGAACCCCGTCGTCCTCAAGGCCGCCCAGCAGGCCGAAGACCTGGTCAAGAACGGCTACCTGATCAAGGGGTATGACGCCACGAAGTACCCCGAGCAGCAGGGGCGCTGGGTCACCGGCAAGTCGGTCTTCTTCCTTATGGGCAGCTGGCTGCCCAGCGAGGTGCAAAAGCTGAAGCCCGCCGGCTACGAGTTCAAGTCCGTCACCTTCCCGACCACCGTGGATGCGACCAAGAACGCTACCGACATCCTGCCCATCGGCTTCTCGATCCCCAAGGGCTCCAAGAACGCCAAGGCGGCGCAGAAATTCATCGCGTTCTTCCTCAACAAGGACCAGCTCAGCGGCATCTCCACCATCGCCAAGAACGTCACCCCCCGCCCGGACGTCGCCGCCCCGGCTGAACTGCAGGACGTCGCCGCGCAACTGAGGGACACCAGCCTGCGACTGCCGGGTGAGAACGCCGACACCGACTGGCAGACCAAGGTCCTTTCCACCACGTTCAGCAAACTCTGGCTCGGCAAGATCAGCGCCAAGGACTTCGTCACCCAGGGTGCCAAGGCCAGCGCGGACTACTGGAAGGCCAAGGGCTGATCCCCATGTCCTCTGCAGTTCGATCCGTCGGGCGGCGCACCCGCCGCCCACCGGGCAGTCCGATGGAACGGACCCAACGGCGCACCTTCTGGCCGTTCCTCACCCCCGCTCTGCTGATGTTCAGCCTTTTCTTCATCGCCCCCATCGTCTTCAGCGCGTGGCTCAGCTTCCACCGCTGGGACGGCATCAGCACCATCGAGCCACGCGGCTTCAAGAACTACATCAACCTCTTCCACGACCCCGTCTTCCTCACCTCCCTGAAGAACACCGCCCTGATCCTCGTGGTCGGAGGCGGGCTGGTCTTCGTGATTAGCTTCGCCATCACCGCGGTCCTGCGCGAGATGACCGACCGCAAGTTCGTCAAGAACGTGCTGTTCTTCCCCGTCCTGGTCAACCCGCTCGTCTTCGGCGCCATGGCAGGACTGCTCTTCCGCCCTGACGGCATCGTCAACGCCCTGCTCGACGTCGTCGGCATTAGCCACCCGCCGAAATGGCTGGGGGAGCAGAACCTGATGAAGATGATCATCGCGGTCACGGTGTGGGCCGGCACCGGCTTCTACACCACCGTGCTGATGTCGGGAGTCGACCAGATACCGCCCACCTACTACGAGGCTGCCGAACTGGACGGTGCCGGACCCTGGCGGCGCTTCTGGAACGTTACCATCCCCCTGTCCTGGGACGTCATCACCGTCTGCGCCATCCTGTGGACCATCTCAACCATCAAGGTGTTCGAGCTGGTGCTCGTCTTCGGCGGCACCGTCAGCGGGGCACCCCCCAACGACACCTACACCACCGCCCTCTACGTCTACGAGAGCGCCTTCTCCGCCAAGACCACCCGCGACTTCGGCGTGGCGTCCGCAGCCGCCCTGGTCAGCCTCGTCCTCGTCACCGTCGCCGCCATCGTCCTGCACCGAATGATGCGCCGCGACGCCGTCGAGCTCGCCTGAAACACCGCCGGCCGCAAAAGGACCCGCCATGACCGCGACAACCCGGGCCTCCGCAACCGGACAGCAACAGACGGCCTCCCGCCTGCCCAATCAACTCCTGCGACGGCTACGCCCCGCCAGTCTCGGCGCCGCAGCCGTCCGCACCCTGTGCGCGGGCAACATCCTGCTGCTGTTGTGGATGGTGATCACCTCTCTGCGCAGCACCAAAGAAATCTTCGTCGACCCCGTTGGCCTGCCCACCCACCCCCGGTGGGAGAACTACACCGAAGCCTGGAAGACCGGCGGATTCGGGCCCGCCCTGTTCAACTCGGTCCTCGCCGCCGTCGGCTCTGCAATCATCTCCGTCGCCATCGCAGCACCGGCCGCCTATGCGCTCTCCCGCACCAAGCGCAAGGCCGGCGGCCCCCTGACCCTGCTGTTCGCCCTCGGTCTCGGCGTCCCCGCCCAGCTCATCATCATCCCGGTGTACGTGACGCTCGCCAAAACGCAGGCCGCCACCCACCTGCAGCTCCTGGACAGCATGCAAGGCCTGCTCTTCGTCTACGTCGGCCTCGCCATGCCGTTCACCGTCTTTCTGCTGACCGGCTACTTCCGCACCCTTCCCCTCGAGGTGGAGGAAGCCGCATGCATGGACGGAGCCGGCGCGCTGCGCACCTTCGTCCAGGTCGTCCTGCCCATGGCCCGCAACGGCATCATCACCGCTCTCATCCTCCAGGTCCTCGGAGCCTGGAACGAGACCCTCTTCGCCCTAGTACTGCTGACCGACACCGCCAACCGCACCCTCCCCGTCGCCCTGCTGTCCTTCATCAACCAGCAGCAGTTCTCGGGCACCGACTGGGGCGGAATGTTCGCCGGAGTCGTGATCATCATGGTTCCGGTGCTCGTTCTGTTCGTCGTGCTGGGCCAGCGGCTGATCGCGGGCATGACGGCCGGCGTCAGCAAGTGATCCGGGCGGCTTCGGCCGCCGACCCAAGACATCGAGGGTCGGCCCTCGAGAGGCTGGGACACCTTCCCAGCCACATCCCCTGCGAGAAGCGCATCCCCGACCGCACCTGCGGTGTGCATTCCCCTCCTCGCACGGAGTCACCGAAAAGAAGGGATCGCTGTGAGACCGATCAAGGCACTTCGCACGCGAGCTGCTCTCGCGATGCTGCTGCCGCTCGCACTCTTCGTGACGGAAGCGAGCGTCGCTCCCGCCGCAACTGCGGCAGGGTCATACACCATCACGACGAGCGCTGGCGGCTCCTGGTCAAACCCCGACGACTCGCCCGCGAGCCCGTTCATCGACAAGGACGGCAAGTTCTACTTCCAACAGGCGCACGCGCTCTACGGCCCCAACGACAGCCGCAAGTGGAGCTTCTTCACCGGCAGCAACTTCGACTCATACAGCACCGCGGGCATCACCAACACCGCCGACAATGCCAACACCACCACCCGCTGCAACAACAGCCCTACCGGACTGAAGTCCACCTACGCGCCCAACCGTACGGGCTACTCGCAGCGCAACTACTGCGACCTCATGGGCGTATGGGTCGACCCGGACTCCGGCACCTGGTACGGCCTGGTCCACAACGAGTTCACGCCGCAGCCCTTCGGCGACGGCATGCACTTCGACTCGATCGACTACGCCACCTCCAGCGACCAGGGAAACACCTGGACCATCCAGGCCCAGGTCATCACCTCGCCGTTCAGCACCCAGCGCGGCGACACCGCAGCCTTCCCGAACCAGACCTACTACTTCGGTGACGGCGACCCACGTCTCTTCGTGGACTACGCGTCGGGCTACTTCTACGTCTACTACATGTCGCAGGTCCTCAATAAGTCCGGCGGCGGCCGCGCCGACTTCGGCCACGTCGCCCGCGCCCCGATCTCCGGTAAGATGGCGCCCTCTTCCTGGCAGAAGTGGTACGCCGGTTCGTGGTCGGAACCGGGTATCGGCGGCCGGGAAGCCTCCCTCATTCCCTCCGACGGCACCAGCGCGGGCTACATCAACGACGTCTACAACCCCGCCAACACCGGGACCGTCTCCCAGCAACGTAACGCCGGCCGACTGCCCACCGCTACTCCGCTGCCGTACATGAACATCGCATACAACGCCTACCTCGACCTGTACATCGGCACGCCCGGTAACGAAGTCAACGCCGCCGGCCCCCTGCACGTGTACGGAACCAAGGACCTCACCACCCAGAAGTGGACCGAGATCGGCACCGTCAGCGCGCCCACCGGAGCCTCCTGGTACCGGTTCTTCGTTGACTCCGTCAGCAAGACCAGTTCCATGCTCCTGGGTCGCGACTTCCGGATCTACTGCAGCTTCAACTGCACCTCCTCATCCTATGGGATGTACTCCAACGTCACCATCAACGCCGCCGCCAGCGACCTGCCCGTGGCGCCGGTCAACAGCACCACCACCTACCAGATCAAGGCCGACAACGGAAGCTACCTGCTCCAGTCCGGCACCGGGGTAGTCGTCACCACGACCTCCTCCACCTCCGCCTCGCAGCACTGGAGGTTCACCCCTACCGGCAACGGCTTCTTCACCATCACCAACTCCGCCTCCGGCCAGGCCCTCGGCGTCAACGACACCACGGACACGGGCCGCGCCTGGAACGCCGCACTGACCCTCGGCACCGCCGGCTCCAGCCCGTCGGTCGGCAAGCAGTGGCACATCCAGCGCGTCATGAACAACGGTACCAACACCCCCTCCGGTTCCTACCGACTAGTCAACCGCTACAGCGGCCTGTCGATCAGCCTTACCTCCAACGCGGTCACCTCGCCGCAGCGCAACTGGAACAACCCCGGTGCGACCGGTGACACCCGTCCGACCGCCGCCCAGACGGTGACCTTCACCAGCACCAGCACCAGCACCAGCTCACCGATCTCCAAGGCGGACTGGAGCGTTGTGTACTCCGACAGCGAGGAGACCACAGGTGAGAACGGCACCGATGCCAACGCCATCGACGGCAACCCGGCCACGAAGTGGCACACCAAGTGGTACGGCGGAAGCGACGCGCTGCCTCACGAG
>NZ_JARWBG010000010.1:0-170717 GCF_029846775.1 Streptomyces chengmaiensis | reverse complement strand
CGGAGGCGCGGCCGTCGGAGGCGCGGCCGTCGGAGGCGCGGCCGTCGCGCCGCACGGGCCCGCCTCCCCGGGCGGGGCGGTCGCGCAGGCCGTCGGGCTCGGGGTGCGCCGCGGGCGGATCGAGGCGCTGCGAGGGGTCGACCTCGCCGTCGCGCCGGGCGAGACCGTCGCGCTCATGGGGCGCAACGGGGCCGGCAAGTCCACCCTGCTGGCCACCCTCGTCGGCATGATCGAGCCGACGTCCGGCAGCGTGGCCGTGGGCGGCCGCATCCCGCACCGCACGGGCCCGCGGGAACTGATCCGGCAGGTCGGCCTGGTGCCGCAGGAGCCGAGGGATCTGCTGTACGCGGACACGGTGGCCGCCGAGTGCGCGGCGGCCGACGCGGACGCGGGCGTCGCGCCCGGGGCCTGTGGGGCCCTGGTCGGCGCGCTGCTGCCGGGAGTGCCGGACGACGCCCATCCACGGGACCTGTCCGAGGGCCAGCGCCTCGCGCTGGCGCTCGCGGTCGTGCTGACGGCCGGGCCCCCGCTGCTGCTGCTCGACGAACCGACCCGCGGTCTCGACTACGCGGCCAAGGCCCGACTGGTCGGCGTGCTGAAGGGCCTGGCCGCCGAGGGCCACGCCATCGTGCTGGCAACACATGATGTGGAGCTGGCGGCAGAGCTGGCGCACCGGGTGGTGATCCTCGCGGACGGCGAGGTCGTCGCGGACGGCCCGACCCCGGAGGTCGTGGTGTCGTCTCCCGCCTTCGCCCCGCAGACGGCCAAGATCCTGGCGCCTCAGCCGTGGCTCACGGTCGCCCAGGTCCGGGAGGCACTGTGATCGACGACCCGATGCGGACGACGGGCCGGGCCCCGGACCTCTCCGCCCCGGCTGACCCCGTCACCCCCGGGGCAACCGGACCCGCCCGAGCGGCGGCGCCCGGTGCGGCGGCGCCGTCGCCATCCGGCCCGGAATCACCACCCGGCCCGGAATCACCACCCGGCCCGGAGCGGGCCGATGCCCCCGACCCCGATCCGGCCCCTTCGCCGAAGGAGGCCCGCGCCGGCAGGCGGTCGCGCGAAGAGGACCCCGCGGTGACGGATCGCCCACCGACGGCGGACCACGCCGCCGCCGAAGGACGCACGCCCGAAGCCGACCCCGCGGCGATGGATCGCCCGCCGAAGGAGGCCCGCACCGGCGGGCCCGCGCGCCCCATCCGTCTCGGCCCCCGCTCCGTCGCCGCACTGGGGCTGATCTCCGCCATCGGGGTCGTCGCCTTCGGCTGGCCGCTGCTGGCGGACGCGGACAGCGCGGTCACCGATCACGCCGCCGACGCGCCCTGGCTCTTCGGGGCGCTGCTGCCGCTGCTCGTCGCCGTCGTCGTCGCGACGATCGCCGACACCGGCATGGGCGCCAAGGCGGTGGCGATGCTCGGGGTGCTCGCCGCGGTCGGGGCGGCGCTGCGTCCACTGGGCGCGGGCACCGCCGGCCTGGAGCCGATGTTCTTTCTGATGGTGCTCAGCGGCCGGGTCCTCGGCCCGGGCTTCGGCTTCGTCCTCGGCTCGGTCACGATGTTCGCGTCCGCGCTGCTCACCGGCGGGGTCGGCCCCTGGATGCCGTTCCAGATGCTGGCGATGGGCTGGTTCACGATGGGCGCGGGGCTGCTGCCCGCCCCGCGCGGGCTGCGCGGCCGCGGCGAGGTGTTGATGCTCGCGGGATACGGCTTCCTCTCCTCCTTCGCCTACGGCACGGTGATGAATCTCCAGGGCTGGGTGCTGCTGCAGTCGACGATGAGCAGTTCGGTCGCCTTCCACCCGGGCGAGCCGGTGCACGAGAACCTGGTGCGCTTCGTCGCGTACTGTCTGGCGACCTCGCTGGGCTGGGACCTGGGCCGGGCCGCGCTCACCGTCGTGCTGACCGTGCTGCTCGGCTCCACGGTCCTCAAGGCGCTGCGCCGTGCCACGCGGCGCGCCGATTTCGAGGCGCAGGTCACATTCGAGCCGCGCTGAGCGGCCGTTGAGCGGGCCCCGAAGAGTCCCGGGCGGGTGAGCCGTCTCACGGGACGTTGGCCCTCTACGGCCCGGCTTCGTAGCCGTGCGGGCGGGCCGAGAGGCCTTCCGACCCCGCCTCCACCAGGCGAAATGCCCCCTATACCAGGGTCGGGAAATTTGCCCCGTACTTCCCGTTCCGCCTCGTATCTCCGTAGTGAGCCCGCTCACGGCGCGGGCCCCGCCGCCTGCTTTACAACTGTCCGGGTCGCCAGGCGGCGCAGGGCTTCGAGCCCGGCGTACGAGCCCCGCTCAGCCACGCCGCTCATGGCGACGAACCATGCCCCCCGACGTTAGGTATCGCTTTGACCCGCTCGCTGATCAACCGCTTCACCGCCCGCCAGAAGACCGTCGTCGCAGGCGCCGCTGTGCTCCTGGGTGCGGCAGGCGCGGTGATGGGGTCGACCACGACGGCCGCCGCTGCGACCCCGCAGCAGATCGCCAAGCAGATGATGCCCGCCGGCCAGTTCAAGTGCTTCAGCAACATCGTCGAGCGTGAGTCCGGCTGGGACCACACCGCCACGAACCCCTCCTCGGGTGCGTACGGCCTGGTGCAGGCCCTGCCGGCCTCGAAGATGGCCTCGGCGGGCTCCGACTGGAAGACCAACCCGAAGACCCAGATCAAGTGGGGTCTGGACTATATGAACGACCGCTACGGCAGCCCGTGCGGCGCCTGGAAGTTCTGGCAGGCGAACCACTGGTACTGAGTCTGGCCCCGAGCCGCTGACGGCACGGCCCGGTGAACGAGGGCCCCGGCGGCCGACCATTCCCTTGGTCGGCCGCCGGGGCCTTTCGCATATGGGGCGCGACGCGGCACGAAGCACCTCGGCCGACGCATCACGGCACGACGCGCACCCCGGCGGGACGCATCACGGCACGACGCACCGCAGCACGCCGCAGCGGGCAGGCCGCAGCACGCCGAGGCTACGACAGTCGCTGGATGATGGTGCCCGTCGCCAGCGCCCCTCCCGCGCACATGGTGATCAGGGCGAACTCCCGGTCCCTGCGCTCCAGCTCGTACAGGGCCGTGGTGATCAGCCGTGCGCCCGTCGCGCCCACGGGGTGGCCCAGCGCGATGGACCCGCCGTTCACGTTGACCTTCTCCAGGTCCTGCTCGAAGACCCGGGCCCAGCTGAGCACCACGGAGGCGAACGCCTCGTTGATCTCGACCAGGTCGATGTCCTTGAGCGACATGCCCGCCTTGCCGAGCACCGCGCGGGTGGCGTCGACCGGGCCGTCGAGGTGGAAGTGGGGGTCCGCGCCGACGAGGGCCTGCGCGACGATGCGGGCGCGCGGCTTGAGCTTGAGCGCTCGGGCCATGCGTTTGGACGCCCACATGACCGCCGCCGCGCCGTCGGAGATCTGCGAGGTGTTCCCGGCGGTGTGCACCGCCGTGGGCATGATGGGCTTGAGCCTGCCCAGGGCCTCCATACTGGTGTCCCGCAGCCCCTGGTCGCGGTCGACCAGCCGCCACATGCCCTGTCCCGCGGCCTGCTCCTCCTCCGTGGTGGGGACCTGGACGGCGAAGGTCTCCCTCTTGAAGCGCTCCTCGGCCCAGGCGGCGGCCGCGCGCTCCTGCGAGATCAGCCCCAGCGCGTCGACGTTCTCCCGCGTGAGCCCGCGGCGGCGCGCGATGCGCTCCGCGGCCTCGAACTGGTTGGGCAGATCGACGTTCCACTCGTCCGGGAAGGGCTTTCCGGGACCGTGCTTGGAGCCGCTGCCCAGCGGCACTCGGGACATCGCCTCGACGCCGCAGCTGATGCCCACGTCTATGACGCCGGTCGCCACCATGTTGGCGACCATATGGCTCGCCTGCTGCGAGGAGCCGCACTGGCAGTCGACCGTGGTGGCGGCTGTCTCGTACGGCAGCCCCATCGCCAGCCAGGCGGTGCGCGCGGGGTTCATGGACTGTTCGCCGGCGTGCGTGACGGTGCCGCCGACGATCTGCTCGACGCAGTCGGCGGGGATGCCGGTGCGGCCGAGGAGTTCACGGTAGGTCTCGCCCAGGAGATAGGCGGGGTGGAGATTGGCGAGCACCCCGTGCCGTTTTCCGATGGGGGTGCGTACGGCTTCGACGATGACGGGTTCCGCGGCCATAGAGCTTGTCCTCTCCTGCGCATCCGCGCATGGGTGCGCATCGGCGGGGGCGTCCCGGCGCCACACCGCGAGCAAAGCTTGCCGGGAGGGGCACTAGTACACGTTCTAGTTCTCTCAGCAGTCTGGAGAGGCTTACCCGCGGTACGCAAGGCCCGTGCACGCCCTCCGCACGCCCGTGCACACCATTTCCGCGCAACAGTTGCCGCCGCGACTCTTGCCACTTGCAGGGCCCGTTACTACCTTGCGACAAATCTGATGGGTCGTCAGACAGTCCGCGTCGCGCCCGCGTCCGGCCGGCGGGGGCCACTTCCGCACCGGCAGCCCGACGCCGCCGCCAGTCCTGGAGTCGCCCATGCCCCCCTGCCCCCGCCTTCCCCAAGGATTCGACTTCACCGACCCCGACCTGCTCCAGTCCCGTGTCCCGCACCCGGAGTTCGCCGAGGCGCGCGGGACCGCACCCGTCTGGTGGTGCGCCCAGCCGACGGGGATCTCCGGGTTCCAGGACTCCGGGTACTGGGCCGTCACCCGGCATGCCGACGTGCGGTACGTCTCCACCCACCCCGAACTGTTCTCCTCGCACACCAACACCGCGGTGATCCGGTTCAATGAGTCGATCAGCCGGGACCAGATCGACGTCCAGAAGATGATCATGCTCAACATGGACCCGCCCGAGCACACCCGGGTCCGGCAGATCGTGCAGCGCGGCTTCACCCCCCGGGCGGTGCGCTCCCTGGAGAACGCGCTGCGCAGCCGCGCCCGCTCCATCGTCGAGACGGCGCTGCAGAGCGCCGGGAAGCCGGAGGACGGGAAGCCCGAGGGCGGGAAGCCGGGGGGCGGCGGCCGCAGCTTCGACTTCGTGACGAACATCGCCGTCGAGCTGCCGCTCCAGGCCATCGCGGAGCTCATCGGCGTACCGCAGGAGGACCGCGCCAGGATCTTCGACTGGTCCAACAAGATGGCGGCCTACGACGACCCGGAGTACGCCGTCACCGAGGAGATCGGCGCCGAGGCCGCCCTGGAGATCGTCTCGTATGCGATGAACCTCGCCGCCGCCCGCAAGGAGTGCCCGGCCGAGGACATCGTGACCCAGCTCGTCGCCGCGGAGGGCGAAGGCAATCTCTCCTCCGACGAGTTCGGCTTCTTCGTCATCCTGCTGGCGGTCGCGGGCAATGAGACCACCCGCAACGCCATCAGCCACGGCATGCACGCCTTCCTCACCCACCCCGCCGAGTGGGAGCTCTACAAACGGGAACGTCCCCAGACCGCGGCCGAGGAGATCGTGCGCTGGGCGACGCCGGTGGTCGCCTTCCAACGCACCGCCACACAGGACGTCGAGCTGGGCGGAGCACGGATCGCCAAGGGCGACCGGGTGGGGCTCTTCTACTCCTCGGCCAACCACGACCCCGAGGTCTTCGACCGTCCCGAGGTCTTCGACATCACACGGGACCCCAACCCCCACCTGGGTTTCGGCGGCGGGGGCCCGCACTTCTGCCTCGGCAAGTCCCTGGCCGTGATGGAGATCGACCTGATCTTCAACGCGGTCGCCGACACCCTTCCGGACCTGAGCCTGGCGGGCGAGCCGCGGCGGCTGCGCTCGGCCTGGCTCAACGGCATCAAGGAGCTCCGGGTCAACGTGGGACTCTGACGCCGCCTCATACATGTGGGAGGCAGGGGCTCACCCCCTGCGCCCCGCCCCTGCCGCCCGCCGGCCCGTCCCGGCGCCCCGGGGAGAGGTGCCAGCCGCAGAGCGGCTGGCCTCCGCCGGCTCCAGCCGGGCGCCTCGGTGCAGTGCCCCTCCGCAGCGCGCCCGCGGAGGGGAAGCCGGGGGAGCCGAACGCCTCCGGAGTGAAGGTCCAGGCCGTCACTCGGCCGCGCGCGCCGCCGGGGCCGCCTGCTGGACCACGTCGAAGGTCCACACCGTGGAGTCCGTGGCCGCCGGCTTGGGGCGCTCGCCGGACTGGTCTCCGCGGCCCTGGTGGGCGGCGCGCATCGGACCCTCCATCCATGCCTGGAAGTCCGCCTCCGAGCGCCAGCGGGTGTAGACGAGGTACCGGTCGGTGCCCTCGACGGGGCGCAGCAGCTCGAACCACTCGAAGCCGTCGGAGTTCTCCACCATGCCCGCGCGGGAGGCGAATCGCTCCTCCAGAACCTCGCGCTGCTCAGCTGGGACGGTCAGCACATTGATCTTCACGATGCTCATGACGCCATCCTGCCCTACACCGAGCCGAGGTCGGTGCCGACCCAGCGCTCCGGGCGCACCCGGAAGACAGCCTCCTCGCCGTGTTCCTTCTCGGCGAAGGCGGCATGGCCGTCCACCGTGTCGGCGGGCAGAGTGCGGGCGGCCGGCTCCGTCAGCGGGGCCCGGCCGGACTCGCCGGAGTCGACCGACAGGGCCTGCGACATGAGGTGCCGTCAGAAGCTCTTCACGCTCCTTACGGGTCAGCGGCGCCGCCGGGCTCTCCGCGCTCGTCCGGATCGGGGAACAGGTCAGGACACCACGCGGACCAGCAGGAAGCCGTCGTACCCCTTGGTGCCCACAGTCTGCACCGCCGTGGCGTCCAGCCGCGGTTCCCGCGCCACCAGTTCGAACATCCTGCGGGTGGCCTCGATCGCCTCGTCGCCGCTGCCGTCCTCGGTCACCCGGCCCGCGCGCACCACGTTGTCCACGATGATCACGCCGCCCGGGCGGGTCAGCCGCAGCGCCCACTCCACATAGCGGGGGTTGTTCTTCTTGTCTGCGTCGATGAAGACCAGGTCGAACCGGTCCGGCTCGCCCAGCTCCGCCGCGATCTCCGGAAGGGTGTCGAGCGCCGCGCCCGTGCGCACCTCGACGATCTTGTCCAGTCCGGCGGCGGCGATGTTCGCCCGGGCCACTTCCGCATGGGCGGGGTCGTACTCAAGGGAGATCAGCCTGCCGCCGTCCTGCGGCAGCGCGCGGGCCAGCCAGATCGTGCTGTAGCCGCCCAGCGTTCCGATCTCCAGCACACGACGCGCGCCCTGCGTCCGCGCCAGCAGGTGCAGCAGCTTCCCCTGTGGGGCCGAGACGGCGATTCGCGGCAGGCCCGCGGCGTCGCTCGCCTCGAGGGCGGAGTCCAGGGCGGGGTCGTCCGGGATGAGCATGTCGGTGAGGTAGGCGTCGACGGCGTTCCACTGTTCCTGAGTCATGGCCTCCAACCTATGCCAGTTCGGGCGGGCGGACCGTTCGTTGGTTTCCGTCGGGACATCGCCCCGCCGGGGCGGAGGCATCGCCCCGGAGCAGGCGTCGGCCGGGGCGGAGGCATCGCCCCGGAGCAGGCGTCGGCCGAGGCGGAGACGTCGCCCGGGCAGGCGGTCGGCCCGCCGCCGCTCCGGGCCTTGCGGATGAGAGGTCACCCGGTCGGGCTTATCGTCTTGTATGTCTGCCTGCGATCACGGACTTCCGGTCAAAACGGGGTGACAGTCAGGCGAAGTGGGGGTTGCCTGAGTCTCTGCCTTGGGGAAGTGCAAGGCTCTACCGACTCGGGATCACAGACGTGGGGAGGCGCGGCGCGAGGTGGCGAACGCGGAGCACAGCGTGAACGGCAGCGCGACGACGGCATCGCGGATGGCCCTGGCCAGGGTTTTCCTCTGGGTCGTCGCCGCCGTACTCGCGATACGGCAGACAGCGGCCGTCCTCACGTCGCCGCCCGGCGAACGGCTCGTCGACCTGGAGACCTGGATCGGCGAGGGCGGCGTGCTGCACGTCAGCGGATCGCTGTACGACGCCGAGACGTTCACCGGCACTCCCTTCGCCGGCCTGGTCCTCAAACCGTTCGCACGCTCGGCAGAGCAGACGTTCGGAGTGGTGTGGACGTTCGGCACCCTGCTCCTCGTCGTCGCCCTCGGCCTGGTCGCAGCCCGCGCCCTGCCCATGCCCGTGTCCCGCCGCAGCAAACTGCTGGCCGCGCCCGTCGCGATCAGCCTGCTCATGCTGTCGCTGCCCGTGCGCAACAGCTTCCACCTCGGCCAGACCAGCATCATCCCCGTCCTGCTGGTGCTCCTCGGCTGCTTCGCGGCACGCGGAGAGCGGTCCGCCGGCCTGCTCATCGGCGTCGGCGCGGCCCTCCAGCCGACCGTGCTGCTCTTCGCGCCGCTGCTGTGGCTGACGGGCCGCCGCACCGCCGCCGTCAGCGCCGCCGGCACCTTCGCCGCCTGTTCCGCGCTCGCAGCCGCCGCGCTGCCCAGCGACTCGTGGACGTACTGGGTGCACCATCTCGCGGGCGCCGGGCTCGGCACTCGGCCCGACAGCCTCGGCAACCACTCCCTGCACGGCGCGCTCCTCCGCTTCGGCCTCGAAGGACCGCTGGAGATCGCCGTCTACACCGTCCTCGCCGCCGGCGTCTGCTTCATCGGGCTGCGCCGCGCAGTCCGCTACGCCCGCGACGGGCAGCTTCTGCTGGCCGTCGCGCTGACCGGCTGCGTCGCCGTCGCCGTCTCCCCCACCGCCTGGCAGCACCAGCTGCTGTGGGTGCTGCTCGCCGTCGTCGGCCGGGTCGGCAAGCGGGCCTCCGACCGGATGCTGTGGCCCGTGCTGATCGTGCTGGCGATGACGCTGCCGGGCAAGATGCTGCTGCCGAACCTCGCAGTGCTGCACCCCGTGCGGGACAACGCCCTGCTCATCGCCGCGCTCGCCGCCGCCTGCGCCGTACCCTTCCTGACGCTCGACTCCCCGTATTTCCGCCGGCCCGTGCCCACGCGGTACGCGACCCCCGTCGCCTCCCGCTGGCGCTTGGTGCCCCTGCTGCCGTTCTGGCGGCGCGTGCTCAGCAGACCGAACCTGCTGCTCGAACTGCTGGCGATAAGGGTCGGCTACTCCGTGTACTCGCAGATCCGCCTCGCTGCCACGGGCAGCGTCGGCGCGGCCGAGGAGCACGGCCGGCTGATCCTCTCCGTCGAGCAGGCGCTTGGCATCGACGTCGAGCACGCCGTCAACCAGGCGGTGGTCGAGATCGGGTGGGCGGAAGCCTTCTTCAACTTCTACTACACGTCGTTCCACTTCCTGATCCCGCTGACGATCCTCGGTATCCTCTACGCCCGCCGCCCCGCCGACTACCGATGGGCGCGCTCCTCGCTCGCCTTCGCCACGCTGCTCGCGCTGCTCGGCTTCTGGCTCTTCCCGCTTGCCCCGCCGCGCCTGATGCCCGGCCTGGGCTTCGTCGACACCGTCCACGGCCCGCAGGACCTCGCCAACCCCGACTACGGGGCGATGACGGCCGTCACCAACCAGTACGCGGCCATGCCGTCGCTGCACTTCGGCTGGTCTCTGTGGTGCGGTGTGGTGGCGGTCGTCCTCGCGCCCAAGCTGTGGATGAAGTTGCTGGGGCTGCTCCATCCGCTCTTCACGGTCTGCGCGATCGTCGCCACCGCCAACCACTGGGTGCTGGACGCGGCAGGCGGTGCGGCCGTCGTGGCGGCGGGATTCGGGCTCACATACGTGTTGTCCGGACGGCGGCGGCTGCTGCCGCTTCCGGAGGCCGGACGGGCAGGCCCGGGGGGCGAAGACGGAGCCGGCGAAGGCGGCGGCGGAGCGCGGGCCGCCGTGGGGAAGGACATGGCGCGGGCGGGCGCGGGCGGCACGGCGTAGCGCACGGGCCGCATCCCCGCCCCGCGCACGGCGTAGCGCACGGGCCGCATCCCCGCCCCGCGCACGGCGTAGCGCACAGACGTCACGCCCGGCGAAACGCACGAGCCACATCCCCCCGGCGCACCGCGAAGCACACGGGTGTCACGCCCGGCCCGGGAGGACGCCTCCATGGGCGGCCCCCCGGGTGGATCGCCGCGTTCCGTCAGGATCCGCCCCTACCGGCCGGTCCGCCACCCGGGGCCCGACCCGCCGTCCGCAGGCGGCCCCGCGCCCGGCGTGGTACAAGGGCGACATGGCCCCCACGGCGCCCCACGCGCCGCCCCTCGACCGCGGCCGCTCCGCCTTCGCACGGCGGGCGTGGCACGACGCCCAGGCGGAGCTGGCCGCCGCCGATCTCGCCGCTCCGCTGGGCCCCGAGGACCTGGAGCGCCTCGCCGTCGCCGGATATCTGGCCGGTGACGAGCTCGGCAGCGACGAGGCCCGGGTCCGCGCCCACCACGCGTGGCTGCACCGGGGCGATCGGCCGCGAGCCGCCCGCTGCGCCTTCTGGCTGGCCTACCGGCTCCTGGGCGCCGGTGACCTCCCGCGCGCGAGCGGCTGGGCCGGCCGGGCCCGCCGCCTGCTCGACGAGGACGGCCGGCCCGACTGCGCCGAGCGGGGATATCTGCGCTGTCTGACCGGCCTGCAGGCCCTCTTCGAGCGCGACGCCGCCCGCGCGTACGCCGCCTTCGGCGAGGCCTCCCAGGCCGGGGAGCGCTTCCGGGACCCCGATCTGCTCACCCTGGCCCGCCACGGTGCGGGCCGGGCGCTGATCCGCCTCGGCGGGACCGACGAGGGCAGCGCCCTCCTCGACGGGGCCATGGTCGCCGTCCAGGAGGGCGAGGTCTCCCCGGTGGTCGCCGGAGAGGCCTACTGCGGCCGCGTCGAAGCCTGCCGGGAGATCCTCGACGTACGGCGGGCGCGGACGTGGACCGAGGCCCTCGGCCGCTGGTGCGCGGGGCAGCCGCAGCTCGTTCCGTACCGGGGGCGGTGGCTGCTGCACCACGCCGAGACGCTGCACCTGCGCGGCAGTTGGACGGAGGCGCTGGCCGCGGCTCGCCGTGCCTGCGCGGTTCCGGGCGGGCCCGAGACCGCGGCCCGCTGCCTGCTGGGCGAGCTCCACCGGCTGCGCGGCGCGTACGGCGACGCCGAGGCGGGGTTCCGGCTGGCCGCGGACGCCGGAGCCGATCCGCAGCCGGGACTGGCCCTGCTCAGGCTGGCGCAGGGGCGCACGGACGCGGCCGTGGCGGCCGTCCTGCGGCTGGCGGGCGAGATGCCCGACGGCGGCGTCGAGCGGGCCCGCTTCCTGCCCGCGTATGTGGAGGTCATGCTGGCGTCGCACGACCTGGTGGCGGCGCGCGAGGCCTCCGAAGAGCTGACCGCGGTCGGCGCGCTGCTCGGCACGCCCCGGCCGCGGGCGGCGGCCGCGCAGGCGAGGGGCGCCGTGCTGCTCGCCGAGGGCGACGCGCGGTCCGCCGTTCCGGTGCTGCGCGGCGCCTGCGGCATCTGGTCCGAACTGGAGATCCCCTATGAGGCCGCCCGTGCCCGCACCACGCTGGCCCTGGCCTGTCGGGCGGCCGGCGACGCGGACGCGGCAGCGAGGGAACTCTCCGCCGCACGTGCGGAGTTCGCCCGCCTGGGCGCGGCCGGAGACCTGTTCCGGCTGGACGCCTCGACGGGCGGCTGAGACGAGTCCGGCGGCACACTCGCGGCGGGGAGGCCCGCGCGGCGTACTCGCCCGCACGGCCTGCCGCTGTGCCCGCGGCCGGGCGAAGCGACGCCGCCTCTTCGCCTGACAAGGTCACGCACCGTCGGCCACAATGGCCGTCTGCAGCACATCAGTCGACGTGCGGAGCGCGGCGCAAGGCGGGGGATCTCGGGGGACGGCATGGCATCACTGATGGAGTTCAGGACGGACGAGGGTGCGCAGGTCGTGGTCGAGGTCGACCGGCACGGCCCCGGCGCGAAGCTGGTGGCGCGTGACGGCAACTCCCTCGTCCAGGCCGGGCGGACCTTCGACGCGGCACTCGACGGCATACGCGCCGCCGCCGAGTCGGCGCTCGGCGTGTTCCGGGACGGGACGCTCAGGCCTGACGGCCTGGAGCTCGAATTCGGGGTGAAGCTCACGGCGGAGGCCGGTGCGGTGATCGCCAAGAGTGCGGCGGAGGGCCATCTGACCGTCCGGCTCTCCTGGTCGCCGCAGAGCGGCCGGGACCACGGCACGGCCGCCACGGCGTCGTGACCGGGCCCGCCGGCTGGCACGCCCGTGTCGACCTGGCCGGGTCGGCACTGGGCTCCGGGTTTCTGGTCTCCGAGCACCACGTGCTGACCTGCGCACATGTGGTGCAGCAGACGCGGGAGGCCGAGGTGGTGTTCCCCGGGGCGCCTGCCCTGGGACCGGTCCCGGCCACCGTTGCGGTGCGCGGGCCCTGGGCGGGACGCGCACAGGATCCCGGGGATGTCGCCGTGCTCGAGCTGAGCCGGCCGGTCGGGCTGACGCCCGCCGCCTTCGCGGGCCTCGAGGACGCCTATGGCTCTCCCAGCCCCAGGCTCGTCGCGCACGGCTTCCCCGACGGGTACGGCGAAGAGGGCGTGCAGAGCGAACTGCGCGCCACCTCCCGCCGGCTGATCGGCGACGAGTGGAGTCAGCTTGAGCTGTGGACCGGATACGGACAGCAGCCCACACACGGCTTCAGCGGGGCGGCGGCGGTCCTCGAGGAGGGCGGCACGGTCGTCGGCATGGTGTCGGCACACGACGAGACGGCGCGCAACGGCCGGATGATCCCGACGCGGGTCCTGGCCCGGCACTGGTCCCCGCTGGCGGAGCTGATCCCGACGCCGGGCTACGGACCGGAGGAGAAGCGCTCGCTGCGCGAACTCGTCGCACGGCTCCCCGAGCCCGGCGCGCCCGCGGTCGGCGAGCTGGTGCGAAGCTCGGCGGGGCCGCTGGGAGTTCAGCTGCTGCCGCCCATCGACAGCCTCTGGGCAGCCGCGTGGCTTCTGCTGTCGGAGACCCGGCCGAGCCCCGGGAACCTGCCCCTCGCCGACTTCGCCGTGCGGCTGGCCGACGCGAGCGAGCCCGCGCCTGCCGCGCTCGGACTGCGCGACTGGGCACGTGCGCACCGGGCCGCGCATGCCGCGCCCATGACGGCGGGCCGCGCCGACCACGGGCGGCGGGCTCACGGCGTCGAGGACGCCCTCGGCCCGCACGGTGCTGCCGCACGCGCCCGCGGTCCCCATGCAACGGAAGGTGCGCACGCAGCCCATGAGGCGGCACCCCCCGATGCCGGCGCGCATGATCCGGGCCTGCGAGCCATGGGCAACGCTCAGGAGCCGACGGCGGCGTCCTCCGTGCCGTCCGGCGCAATCGGTCCGCCGCCCTTCCCGCCGTCCCCCGCGCCGCCGTCTCCGCCGCCCTTCCCGCCGTCCCCCGCGCCGCCGTCTCCGCCGCCCTTCCCGCCGTCCCCCGCGCCGCCGTCTCCGCCGCCCTTCCCGCCGTCCCCGGCGGACCGGACGCGTTCGCTCGGGCAGGTGGTGGCTGCTCCTGGACCGGCCGCCGAACCCCGTCCGCGGTCGCCGATCCTCGTGACGGTCCGCCACAGCGGGGCCGACCGCAACGCGCTGCTGGTCGAGGTCGCGGCCTACCGCGACGGTCGACCACAGCTGATCGGTGAGCAGCGGCTGGCCAGGAACCGGGTCCGCGACTGGGTGCTGGCCCGCATCGACGAGGCGTTCGGCGCGATCGACGCGGCGGGCAGGGAACTGATCGCCTTCTCGCTTCCCAGGGACTGGATCAATCAGCCCGTGGACGAATGGCGGCGTCGCCAGGGCATGCGCACACCGCTCGGCTGCCATGCGCCCGTGGTCGTACTCGACCATGAGCGGCGGGCGAGTGAACTGCTGCAGTTCAAGCTGCGGAAGATGTGGGCCGTACTGGACGGCCGACCCGGCTCCGCCGTGCACCCGCTGCCCTGCGACCTCCCCCAGCGGCCCGAGCAGCTCTCGGTCCGGCTCCAGGACGTCTACGGGCCCGTGGGGTTGCCGCGTCCGCCCCGGTCGGCACGTGACAGGCTGCACCGGGCCGTGCTGGACGCCCCCGCCCCCATCGTGCTCTGGCCCCGCACCGGCTGCCCCGGTCCCGGCGGCGGCCGCGGGCCGTGCGGCGACGACTGCCGCGGCGGCGACTTCCTGCGGCGGCTGGGCGAGCGGCTCGCCGCCCTGCCGCCCGACGAACTCCCCGAGCAGGTCATGGAGTTGCGCAAGAGCGCCTTCACCCACGAAGGGCCGGAGCCCCACTGGGCGAAGGGCGTGTCCCTGGTCTGGGAGGATCCCCGCTGGTTTCCCGAGGCGGGGTGGCTGCGCCACTCCCCCGTCGGCTGACACGACTGGAGCGACGGCCTATGTCCCTGTGGCCCGTGTACCGCGGATCGGGCGAACCGCATGACGAGGTGACGCGGCTGCCCGCACCGCCTCCCTGGCGGGCGTTCGACGGCGGCCCGCCGCTGAGCAGGCCGGACGGGCCCGCGGAGTCCGCCGCTTCGCCGTTCCGGGCCCACCGCGCCGAGACCTACCGTCCCACCGACGAGGCGGTGCAACTGGTCAACGCGGCCCTTTATCTGCGCCGCCCTCTGCTGGTGACCGGCCCGCCCGGCAGCGGCAAGTCGAGCCTGCCCTACGCCGTGGCACGGGAGCTGCGCCTCGGTCCCGTACTGCGCTGGAACATCACCAGTCGCAGCACCCTCGCCGACGGGATCTACCAGTACGACCCGCTGTCCCGGCTGTATGCGGCGGGCCGCGGCCCCGAGGAGGCCGCCGACTCGCCGGCGGACCATCTGCGGCTGGGGCCGCTCGGCACGGCCCTGCTGCCCTTCGAACTCCCCAGGGTGCTGCTGATCGACGAGATCGACAAGAGCGATCTCGACCTGCCCAACGACCTGCTGCACGTCCTCGAAGAGGGGCAGTACGAGATCCCGGAACTGGTGCGGGCGGCACGCGAACAGGCGGAGGCGAGCGTCCTGACGGCGGACGCAGGGGAGCGGGTCGCCGTCCGCCAGGGGGTGGTTCACTGCCGTGCCTTTCCGTTCGTCGTGTTGACCAGCAACGGGGAGCGGGAGTTCCCTCCGGCGTTTCTGCGACGCTGTGTGACCCTCGCCCTGCGCCGACCGGACGAACGGCAGCTCCTGGACATCGTCCGCGCCCACCTGGGCGATGCCCTGGACGATGAGACCGTGCAGCTCGTGCAGCGGTTCCTGGAGCGCGGGCGGGACGGCGAACTCGCCACGGACCAGCTCCTCAACGCCGTCTATCTGACGCGCGCCGCGGGGCTCGACTCCCCGTCACGGCAGGAGCTGGCGACCCTGTTGATGTCCCATCTGGGCCCGGCCCTCGACCCCGTCGACGCGTATGACTGACGCGCCGGGCGAGGGCGGCGCCCGGGCGGTCGGCGCTGTCGACGCTGTCGGCACACTGGCGGGGCTGCTGCACCGGGCGTCCGGAGCGTCGCCGACGGGGCGGGAGCTGGCCGAAGTGCTGTGGCTGGCCCGCCATATGGACTCCGGCGACGCCCCGCCGGATCACCGGGAGCCGCGGCCCGGCGCCGGTGTGCGGCCCGCCGCGCGTGCACGGCGCAACGCCCGCCCGCTCGGGGAGGACCCGGCGCCTCCGTCCACGACGCCGGAACGGGTCCCGCTGCACGCCCCGCCCGCCGCCGCGCCGGCCGCCGTGCCGGGGGCGCCGGCGACAGCACCGATCCGGACCGCGGACGACGGTGCCGGTGACGGCGACGGCGACGGCGACGGCGACGGTGCAGGCGATGGCGGAGGCGGAGGCGGCTGGGAGTCGCTGCTTGCGCCCGCGCCGCCGATGCTGCCGCGCCGCCTCGCACTCCAGCGTGCCCTGCGCCCGCTGCGCCGCCGGGTGCGCAGCGCACACGGCTGGGAGCTGGACGCCGAGGGGACCGCGCACCGCATCGCGGCACTCGACGCACCCCGGGCGCTCTGGCTGCCGGTGCTCCGCGCCAAGCGGGAACGCTGGCTGCATCTGCGCTTCGTCTTCGACACCGGGCCCACGATGACGATGTGGCGTCCGCTGCTGCGGGAACTGCGCCGCGCCTTCGCACAGACCGGCGCGTTCCGCACCGTCGACACCGTGCGGGTGGGCCCCGACGGCGCCGCGCCGCGCGTCGGCTGGCAGGCGGGGCGGACCGCCGTCCTCGTGCTGAGCGACTGCATGGGCCCCCAGTGGCGGGAGGGGGAGGCGGGCGAGCGGTGGTACGGCAGCCTGCGCGACTGGGCCGACCGGTACCCGGTCGCCGTCGTACAGCCGCTGCCGGAGCGGCTGTGGCGGCAGACCGCCTTCGCTCCGGCGGCCGGGGAGTTCTCCTCGGCCGGGCCGGGCGCGCCGGGCGCTGCCCTGGCCTTTCTGCCCTACGCCAGCGGCCTTGACGCCGTCCGAGGGGCGGGCCCGCCCCTCGTTCCCGTGCTGGAGCCCTCGCCGCGGTGGCTGGGCCACTGGGCGAGGCTGGTGGGCGCGCCGAGCGGTGCGAAGGTCCCCGGCGCGGCCGCGGTCGCCGCGCCGCCGCCGGAGGAGATGCACCGCGCCTCCGCGGTCGCGGCGGACGCGCTGGACGCCGAGGGCCTCGTACGGCGGTTCCACGCGCTGGCCTCGCCTCAGGCGTTCCGGCTCGCCGCCCATCTCGCGGTCGGTGAGGCGCAGCTCCCGGTGATGCGGCTCGTCCAGGCGGCCATCGACCCGCAGCCGCAGCCGCAGCATCTCGCGGAAGTGGTGCTCAGCGGCCTGCTGACCGCGACGGGGCCGGCCGGCTCGGGCGCGTACGGCTTTCGCTCAGGGGTCCGTGAGCTGCTGCTGGGCATGCTGCCGAGATCGGCTCTCGCCGCGACGGCCCAGCTCCTGGGGGACGTCGGCCACCGGCTCGACGCTCTCGCGGGCACCGCCCCTGGAGAGTTCCGCGCTCTGGTCGCAGCGCGCCAAGGCTCCCTCACGACGGCCGGGGGCCGGTTCGCGCTGGTGAGCCGGGAGTCGTTGGGACTGCTGCGGGGTGCGGAGCCGGAGACTGACGGGGAGGCCGAGCCGGAGACGCTGTTCGAGGGGCGGTATGCACTGTCCCGGCTGAGCGCCGCCGCCGGAAACGCGGAGGTCTGGCGAGGGCATGACCGCGTGTTGGACCGGCCGGTCACCGTCAAGATCTACACGTTTGACGCCCGTGTCATGCCGGAGCGCTGGCGGGGCATCGTCGCCGACTTCGTCACCAGCGCGGGCGAGGCGGCCCGCATGACCGCCCAGGCCGTTCCACAACTGGCCGCCGTCTTCCACGGCTTCGAGGACCGCGGCCGTTGTGTGCTGGTGACGGAGCCGGTGGACGGCCCCACGCTGCGGCAGAGGCTGGGGAACTCGCCCCGGGGCCTGGCCCCCGAGCTGATCCTCGAGTGGGGCCGGGAGTTGCTGATCGGACTGGAGGCGCTGCATGCGGAGGGGCTGACGCACGGCGACCTCAACCTGGACAACGTCATGGTTCCTCCGGGGGGCGGTCCCGTCCTGTCCGACTACGGTCTGACGTGGCCGCCCGTCCTGGGTGACGCGCCCCGCTATGTCGCCCCGGAGCACATGGCCGCGCCGGCGGCCACGCCGGAAGGCGATCTGTACGCCCTCGGGCGGGTGCTGTACGAGGCGGCCACCGGATACGAAGAGCGGCTGCTGAGGCTCACGGCAGTCGAGGATCCACGACTCCGGGAGGCGATCTCGTATCTGGCGCACCCGGAACCCTCCGTGCGCTCTGTCGGCGCCGACCTGCTCCGCGGCACGCCGGCCCCGCCCTCGCACGACGCCCCGTCCTTCACGTACCGCGTACTCGGCAGCCCACTGGTCTGGAGCGCGGAGACCGCGCTGCATGTGCCGTCGGGATACCGGCCGGTTCTGGCATGCCTGCTGCTCGCCCGCGGCCAACCGCTTCGGCTCGACCGACTGCGCGACCTGGCCGACCAGGAGGGGGTCGAGCTGGAAGACGTGCTGGAGGGGCTGCAGAGGCAGGGGCACCGGCTGGAGATCGGCGACTCGTCCTGCGCCCTGCCCGTCGAGGGCGGCAACCTGGACCTGAACCTGCTGTACCGCCATGACGAGAACGCCCGGGCGGCCCTGGCCGCCGACGACCCGGTCGAGGCGCTGGCCGCGTACGAGGCCGGGATCGCGTGCTGGGGCGACACACCGCTGATGCATGTGCCGGGCGAGTGGGCCGCCGGGCAGCGCCGCAGTCTCCTCGAGATGAAGCGGACCAGGAGGCAGCGCCGCGATGAGCTGCGGCGCTCCCTTGAAGCCGACGAGTCCTTCTGGCTCACCATCGAGTTGGCGACCCTTCCGAACACGGCGGCCGACGATCTGGAACGCTCCGCACGGCTGCTGTACGCGGCGGCCCGCACGCTTCTCCCTTCTCTGCCGCCGACCCGCACACACTGGTTCGGCGCCGCCCCCGCGCATCTGCTGAGGCTGCGGCTGCCGGTGGACCACTCGCTGCCCGACGTCGCCCGCTGGGCGCTGGAGGAACTGCCTCAGCGGATGGCGGTCGGCATGCCCACAGGGGCCGTGCCGGCGCTGTTCAGGGTCATGGTCATGCGGTGGGACAGCCGGCGCGTCGACCTGGTGCCGCCCCATGTCGCCATTCCCCCGAGGGGGCTGACGTTCGCTTTCGGCGTGCCCAAGGCCGTCTACGAGGAGCTCACTCCCGGGCAGCGGCAGGGCTTCCGCCTGGTCCGGCCCGGCATATCCAGCCCGGTCGAGCACCTGAACGGGCGCTTCAAGGTGGTCGAGGTCGAGCTTCCGGCCCGGCCGGCCCCGCCCTCCCCCGGCGACCCCGGCTGGGCCGGGCCGCTGACCGGGGACGAGGGCTAGGACGGGACGCCCACGGCTCCACCGAGAAGTCGGCCGTCCGGTCAGCGCGAGTGGTCCCGCTTGGCCTCCCCCTCGTACGGGCGGTCGCCGTCCGAGCCGCAGAGTTCGGCGTTCAGTTCGTGGACCAGTTGGACCAGGTCCGTGGGGCGGTCCGGGCCCCACCAGTCGCCGAGGAGTTCGGACAGGGACTCCTCGCGGGCGTGGGAGAGGCGGCCGGCCGCCTCGACCCCCTCGTCGGTGAGCATCAGCTCCAGGCCCTCGCGGCGTGCCAGGCCGCGTTGCTCGATCTGGCGGGCGGCATCGGTGATCGTTCGCAGCGGCACGGGCGTGGTGTCGGCGAGGAGGGCGGGCTCCACGACGCCGTGGCGGCGGAGGCGCAGCAGCAGCCAGCCGGAGGCGGGGAGCAGGTCGAGGCCTGCGCGTTCGGTGATCCGGACGTAGATCTCGTGGCGGCCTTCGCGGGAGCCGAGCACCGACAGGGCCCGGGCCACCTCGGCGTGGGAGGAGCGTTCGACGGGGTTGGAGGCGAGTGTCTCGGTGGGCTCCGGCGCGGTCACGGAGGCGCGCAGCGGGTCCTCCTTGAGGAACCAGCAGACCAGGAAGGCGACGGCTACGACCGGTACGGCGTAGAGGAAGACGTCGGTGATGGAGGTGGCGTAGGCGTGCAGGACGTCCGGCCGGAGTTCGGCGGGCAGTTGCGCGATGGCGCGCGGGTCGGCGGCCAGTTCGTCCGCGCCCGCGTCCGGCGGCACCGGCTGCCCGGCCAGGGCGGCGGCGAGCTTTCCCTCGAGCCGGTTGGTGAAGACCGTGCCGAAGATCGCCACGCCGAAGGAGGCGCCGATGGAGCGGAAGAACGTCGCGCCGGAGGTGGCGACGCCCAGGTCCTCGTACCGGACGGCGTTCTGCACCACCAGCACCAGTACCTGTATGACGAGCCCGAGGCCCGCGCCGAAGACGAGGAAGTAGGTGCTCGTCTCCCAGGTCGGGCTGGACTCCTTCATCTGGTGCAGCAGCACCAGGCCGACGGCGGTGACGCCGGTGCCGGCGATCGGGAAGATCTTCCAGCGGCCGGTACGGCTGACGATCTGCCCGGACAGTGTGGAGGTGACCAGCATGCCCAGCACCATCGGCAGCAGGTACACCCCGGACATCGTCGGTGACACCCCCTGCACCACTTGGAGGAAGGTCGGCAGATAGGTCATCGTCCCGAACATCGCGAAGCCGACGACGAAGCTGACCACTGCGACCAGGGTGAAGGTGCGGATGCGGAACAGCTTCAGCGGCAGCACCGGCTCCACGGCCCGCCGCTCCACGAGGAGGAAGGCCACGAGCAGCACGACGCCGAGGACCGCGAGGGAGACGATCTGCGCCGAGCCCCACGTCCAGGTCATGCCGCCGAGCGAGGCGATGAGGACCAGACAGGTGGCGACCGAGGCGATGAGGAAGGTGCCCAGGTAGTCGATGGTGTGGCGGGTGGGGCGCGCCGGGATGTGCAGGACTGCGGCGATGACGGCGAGCGCCACGACTCCGACGGGCAGATTGATGTAGAAGACCCAGCGCCAGCTGAGGTGTTCGGTGAAGAAGCCGCCGAGCAGCGGCCCGAGCACGCTGGTGGTCCCGAAGACCGCGCCGAACAGCCCCTGGTACCGGCCCCGTTCGCGCGGCGAGACGATGTCGCCGACGATCGCCATGGACAGCACCATCAGCCCGCCGCCGCCCAGTCCCTGGATGCCCCGGTAGGCGATGAGCTGCGGCATGTCCTGGGCGACGCCGCACAGTGCGGAGCCGACGAGGAAGATGACGATCGCCGTCTGGAAGAGCTTCTTGCGGCCGTACTGGTCGCCGAGCTTGCCCCAGAGAGGGGTGGCCGCGGTCGAGGCGAGCATATAGGCGGTGACGACCCAGGAGAGGTGGTTCATCCCTCCCAGTTCGCTGACGATGGTCGGCAGGGCGGTGGCGACGATCGTCTGGTCGAGGGCCGCGAGCAGCATGCCGAGCAGCAGCGCGCCGATGGCGACCAGGACGCTTGGCCGGTTCTGCCCTTCCCCGGGGGCCGGGCCCACGGCCGGCGTGCTCGCTTCCTGGGCCATGCACGTCTCCTCGGGTCCGCCGCTCTCCTCGGGTGCGCCGCATTCCTCTCCATCGTGGTGGGTCTGGCCTGGTATGGCCTGCCGAGTACGGCAGGGCGGCGTGGTGCCTCCGGGACGGCGGGTTGCATAATCGCTCGCAATTCGAGGGAGGGGACCCGTGATGACGTCGAGCAGTTGTCCGGAGTGCGGCGCCGCGGCGCCGGCCGGCGCGGCGGGAGCGACGCGGCCGGGCTGCGACTGCGCCGTACGGGCGGCAGAGGCCATGCGCGCGCGGCGCCAGGCCGAGATCGACGCGGCGGAGGACTTCAATCCGCTGCGCGTCCGCCCGTATGTGACGCTCCAGGGTCCGCAGGCTCAGGAGGGGGAGCAGTTCGGGAGCGGCGCCGGCGGCGACGGCAGCGACGCCGCGACGGTCCAGATGCCGGCGGTGACGGCTTCGGCGGCGCCGCCCGCGCCCGTGCCGGAGTCCCCGGCGCAGGGGTCGCCGGAACAGGCGCAGGGGAGGTACGACGGGCCGTACAGGAGGACTTCCCGGCGGGCGGGCGGCGGCCGTCGCCGGCCGTCCGCCGCTCTGCTCATCGGCGCGGCGGCGCTCTGCGTGGCGGCCACGGCGGCTTTCGCCGGCGGCCTGTTCTCCGCGGACGCTCCCGAGGACCGCGCGCTGCCGGACCCCGAGAGCCCGGCGGCGAGCGTGAGCGACGCGCCCGCCCCCTCGGCGTCCGCGACGCCGTCCGCCTCCCCCTCCGCGAGCCTGTCGGCCTCGGCGTCCGCCTCCCCCTCGGCATCGCCCACGCCGTCCTCTGCGTCCTCGCCGTCGTCCGCGTCCGGCGGCAGCACCCTGCCGTCGGCACAGGCGGCCGAACCGTCCGCCGCCCCGTCGACCACCCAGGCGACGGGCACGGTCACAACGCCTCAGGCCTCGAATCCCGGCGGCGGCACGCTGCGGCGCGGCGACAGCGGCGCCGGGGTGCAGGAGCTCCAGCTGCGGCTGGCGCAGCTCGGGCTGTTCCAGGGCAGCCCGGACGGAGAGTACGACCGGGATGTGGAGAACGCCGTGCTGTTCTACCAGGAGGACCGGGACGTCGCGGGCGACCCCGACGGGGTGTACGGGCCGCAGACGCGAAGGGCCCTGGAGGCGGAGACGACAGAGGCCTGAAGCCGGGCTGAGGGCCGGACGCGGGGGCCGGGCGGGAGGGGTCCGGCCGGCCGGTTTTGCACCTCGCCCCGGATTTTGTACCATCGAAAAACAAAGTGGCTCCGCGCGCACTCCCTGACCGGCGCGTGGAGCCACTTGTGCGTTCGCGGGCCTCCGGTCAGCGCTGGACGTTCATGACCGCGCCGACGCCGTCCCGGAGCTCCGACCCCGGCCGCTTCTCCGGCTGAGCGCCGCAGTACTCGGCTTCGACCACGGACTGGGTGTCACCGCCCCAGTCGCCGTTCAGATTGAACGACAGGGAGTGCCGGCCGTCCCTGGTCGTGGTCGCCGCGGACAACGAGCCGTGGATGCCGCCGCTGTGACCCCAGACCTCCGTGCCGCAGGACAGCTTGCGCTTGAGCAGCCCGAGCCCGTAGCCCGCCTCCGGCCAGCCCTCCTCGTCGACCGGCACGGTGGTCAGCATCTCCTTGAGCTGCGCAGGCGGCAGCAGCCCGCCGCGCATCAGGGCGGAGTAGAAGCGGTTGAGGTCCGCGGAGTCGGAGATCATCTCTCCGGCCGCCCAGGCGCCGGAGGGGTTGAACTCCGTGACGTCGTAGGTCCGGCCGGAGGTGTCGTCGAACGAGAGCTTGGAGTATCCGCGCCCGCTCGGCCAGGGCATACGGGGGTCGGCGCCCGGCACACTGGTCGCACGCAGGTGCAGCGGCCGGATGATCCGGTCGCGGATCTCCTCCCCGTACGGCCGCCCCGTGACCTTCTCGACGATCATCCCGGCCAGCACATAGTTGGTGTTGGAGTACGACCAGTCCGCACCCGGCTCAAAATTCGGCTTGTGCCGCATCGCGACCGCCACGAGCTCCTCCGGGGTCGTGGTGTCGAAGCGGTGCTCGAAGAACCCCGGAGCGACGAAGTACGACTGCACCTCGGGGTCGGCGGTGTAGTTGTAGATGCCGCTGGTGTGGTTGAGAAGCTGACGAATGCTGATCTTCGTGCCGTCATGGCCGTTGCCGCGCACCAGGCCCGGCAGCCAGGCGTCGACCGTGTCGTCGAGCCGGAGCCTGCCCTCAGCCTCCAGCTGGAGCAGCGTCGTGGCGACGAACGTCTTGGTGATGCTGCCCACCCGGTAGCGGTCGTGGACCCCGCGCGGGCGCTGCGTACGGATGTCGCCCACCCCGGCGGCGCCGCCCCAGACGCGGTACCCCTCCCTGGCCTGGGCGGTCACGCCGGGGATACCGTGCTCGACCAGCGCGTCGAGGGCCTGCTGGGTGGCGCGGTGCGAGCCCCGTCCGGCCGCCGCGGGTTCCTGCGCCGCGGCGGCCGGCTGGACGAAGGCGACGGCCGCAAGGGCGGCGGCCGTGAGCCCCACGGTCGCGGCGCGTGCGGCGGTCGCACGCCGACGCGCGGAGGGGGGTGCGGATGCGGATGCGGCAGAGGATGCGGGTGCAGGTGCGGGCGAGGGCACTGCGGACTCCTTGTCACCGAAGGTCACCGTCGTCGATACACACGGCCGCGCGGCCGTGCATTCGATCACAAGGACTCCACGCGGACGGGGCGGAGTTGACAAGATTCAGGCCACTTGACGCCACTCGGAGGCAGAACCACCCGCGCGGGTGAACGAGAAGCGGGCTGGCATCTCGACGCCCCTCGCGCCCGTTCCCGGCGCCCCGGCCTTCACGGCCGCCCTCACCGGGCCCCCGCACGCGCTGGTCACCTCCGCGGGCGAGGCCCTCGCCCAGGCGAGGATGGCAGCGGCGGGACTCCCGACGCCCCGGGTTCGGGTCACCGCGGAGCGCGTCGGGGCGGGCAAGCCCGACCAGGGGTTCCTCAAGGGTGCGGCGGAGCTCGGTTTTAACCCGGCGGAGTGTGTTGCCTTCGAGGACTCCGAAGTCGGCATCGCGGCGGCCCGCGCTGCGGGCGCACGGGTGGTGGGCGTCGGCCCGCGCGCCGCTGCACACGCCCCGGACGCGCATGTCCCGGACCTCACCCGCATCCGGGTGACGGTCCGGACGGACGGGGCCTTCGAGCTGCGGCTGATCTGACACGCGGTCGACACGGGCGGCCCGAGCCGCGAGGGCACGGGCCCCGTACGCCGGGTCCGGTACGCCGCCCCGCTCAGCCCCGGTGGATGCGCCCCCGCGCCGCCAGCTCCAGCACAACCGCCACGGCCACCGTCTGCACCGCCGCCAGCGCCACCAGCACGAACAACTGCACCGCCCCCGCGTGCAGGGGCGACGCACCGCCGAGCAGCATCCCGACGAACGCGCCCGGCAGGGTGACGAGACCCACGGTCCTCGTCTGGTCGAGCCCGGGCAGCAGCGCGTCGGACGCGGCCGTGCGCGCCACCTCCAGCCGGGCGTCGCGGTCCAGGAGCCCGAGGGCCAGTCCCGCCTCCACCTCGCCCCGCCGGGACTCCAGCTCGTCCAGCGCACGCCGCCCGCCGAGGGCCGTCGCCGTGAGCGCGCCGCCGATGAGGATGCCGGCCACCGGGATCAGCGCGATGCCCTTGAGCGGCACCAGTCCGGTCAGCAGCAGCGCGGCGACCACGGGCACGACGCCCGCGGCGATCGGCAGCGCGGCCCAGCGCCAGGTGCGGTTGGAGGTGATGCGGCGGCCTGCGGTGCGTACGGCGACGGCGTACATCAGCGCCAGGAAGGCCAGCAGCAGCGGGACGGAGCGGATCACCCACCCGATCACCAGGGACACGGCGGTGAGCTGGACGGCGGCGCGCACACCCGCGACGGCGATCTCCCTGGACCGCCCCAGACGGGCCGCGGCGGCGACCGTCGCGGCGGCGGCGAGAAGGACGGCCAGTACGGCCCCGAGGGTCGGATTGACCGGAAGCAGCACGCGCCAACCCTATGCCCGGAACCGCCCGGCGTCCCGTCAACCACGGCTGCGGGGACGCCATATGGCCAGGGGTCGAATTTCGCCGGAAGTCTTGATCTGACGTGTCCATGTCGCCACTCTGTTACCTGGCGCACTCCCCCAGGAAACCTGGCGCCGACACGATGACCGGGCCCCGCGAGGGGCGAGTACCGGCCAACTTTCCCCCACTTCACTGGAGTTCGCATGTCAGGTGTCTACGCGCGTCATGCCGGCCGTGCCGGTGTGCTCGCCGCTTCCGTCGCCCTTGCCGCAGCCGCCGGCCTGGTCACCGCACCCGCGGCCCAGGCCGCCCCGCCCGCCCCGGTCAGCGCCTCGACCGCGCGCTCGTACCTCAACTGGCTGACGGTCGAGGCGGAAGGTTCCTCCAGCGGCTACAGCCGCGACAAGTTCCCGCACTGGATCACCCAGTACGGCTACTGCAACACCCGCGAGGTCGTCCTCGACCGCGACGGCACAGGCGTCGAGCAGGCCTACAACTGCTCGGCGGTCAGCGGCAGCTGGTACTCGCCGTACGACGGCGCGACCTGGTACGCCGCGTCCGATGTGGACATCGACCACGTCATACCGCTCGCCGAGGCCTGGCGCTCGGGCGCCAGTTCCTGGAGCACCTCCGCGCGGCGCGCCTTCGCCAACGACCTGTCCAACCCGCAGCTGATCGCGGTCACCGACAACGTCAACCAGTCCAAGGGCGACAAGGACCCGGCGGAGTGGATGCCGCCGCGCAGCTCGTACCACTGCTACTACGCCCGCATGTGGGTGGATGTGAAGTACGAGTGGGACCTGTCCGTCGACCCGGCGGAGAAGAACGCGCTGCAGTCGGTGCTGAACGGCTGCTGACGCCGAGCGCGGCCGTTGACGCCGAGCGCGGGCGCCGAGCCCTGCGCGGCGCGACACCGTGAGCGGCCGTTGAGCCGGAACGCACACACGCCTCTCCGTCGTTCCGTACCGTACAGACGTCACGGGACGGCGGAGGAGGACGCACATGGCCGGGCTGCGGCTGGGACCACTGCTGCGGTACGTGGACTGGGAGTCCGGCGACCGCGCGACCGTCTGGGTCGAGGCAGACCGCCCGTGCCGCGCCGAGGTGCGCTGCATCGGCGGGGCGGGCGGCGGCTTCGCGCGTACGTTCCAGATCGAGGGCCACCACTATGCGCTGGTCCCGGTCACCGGGCTGACCCCCGGCGCCGCGACCGCGTACGAAGTGCTGCTGGACGGCCGCCGCGTGTGGCCCCTCGACGGCTCCCCGTTCCCGCCGAGCGTCATCCGGACCCCGGCCGTCCCCTCCGACGAGGTGACGGTCGTCTTCGGCTCCTGCCGCTGGGCCGCCCCTCCCGCCGGTGAACACGACCCGATCGGCCCTGACGCCCTGGACGCGCTCGCCGCCGAACTGGCCTCCGGCGCGCTCCCGGAGCGGTGCCGCCCCGATGTGCTGGTGCTGCTCGGCGACCAGGTGTACGCCGACCGGACGAGCGGACAGGTCCGGAGCTGGCTGGCCGCACGCCGCGACCTGCGCAAGCCGCCGGGCGCCGAGGTCGCGGACTACGAGGAGTACACCAGGCTCTACTGGGAGTCGTGGACCGACCCCGAGGTGCGCTGGCTGCTGTCCACGGTCCCCAGCTGCATGATCTTCGACGACCACGATCTGATCGACGACTGGAACACCAGCGCCTCCTGGCTCGCCGAGATGCGCGCGGAGCCGTGGTGGCAGGAGCGGGTGCTCAGCGGTCTGATGTCGTACTGGGTCCATCAGCACCTGGGGAACCTCTCCCCGGCCGAGCTGGAGGCCGACGAACTGTACGCGGCGGTGCGAGCCGCCCCGGACGGCACCGACGTGCTGCGCCGCTTCGCGTCCAAGGCGGACGCCGATCCGACGTCCGTCCGCTGGAGCTACCGGCGCGACTTCGGCCGCACCCGGCTGCTGATGGCCGATACGCGCGCCGCCCGCGTCCTCGAGGAGCCGTCGCGTTCGATGCTCGCGCCGAGCGAGGCGCGGTGGCTGCGCGAGCAGGCGCTGGACGGCCACGAGGAGGGCGCGTACGACCATCTCCTCATCGGGGCCTCGCTGCCCTGGCTGCTGCCGCCGCTGGTCCATGACGCGGAGAGCTGGAACGCGGCGCTGTGCGCGGGCGCCCGGGGCCGGCGCTGGGCGCGGTTCTCCGAAGCGCTGCGAAGACGGTCGGATCTGGAGCACTGGGCCGCGTTCCCCGCCTCCTTCACGGAGTTGACGGCGCTGATCGCCGAGGCGGGCGGCGAACCGGACAGCGGTGCGCAGGCCCCGGCGACGGTGTGCGTCCTCTCGGGCGATGTGCACCATGCGTATGTGGCGGAGCCGGTGTACGCGGCGGAGCCGACGGCCCCGGCGCTCCCGGCTCAGTCGGCGCACCTGGCCGACCCGGCGTTCCCGGCGCACCTGGCCGGCTCGGCGCTCCCGGCGCAGTCGGCGCACCCGGCCGACCCGGCACACCCGGCCGACCCGGCACACCCGGCCGACCCGGCACACCTGGCTGACCCGGCGCACCCGGCGGGCCGCCCCGGTCCGCGGGCGCAGGTGTTCCAGCTGACGTGCTCGCCGGTGCACAACGCCATCCACGCCATACTGCGGCTCGGCTTCCGCTTCGGCTGGAGCCGGGCGGGCCGGCGGCTGGGCCGGGCGCTTGCCCGACACGGCAGGGCCGGACGGCCGCCGGTCGACTGGCGGCGCACGGGCGGACCGTGGTTCGGCAACCAGCTGATGACGCTGGCGCTGCGCGGGCGCGCCGCCTCGCTCCGGCTGGACCAGGCGCGGTTCGCCGTCGTCGCGCCAGGCGGCGGAACCGGCGGCGGGGCGGGCGGCGGCGCGAGAAGGAACGAATCCGGCCATGGCGCGGGCGCGCGGCTGGCGACGGCGGAGGAACGCGAGTTGACTGCGCACCGCGATCCGTCGCTCAGCGGAGGGTGAGACCCTGACACCAGGTTCACACGATCCACCAGAGTTCCACACGGGCTCCGTCAGGGGTTCTGCCCAGGGGTTCGACTTCGGGGGCCGCAACGGCATGATGAGGCGGACGATCCGGTTCCACTCGCCACAGCCCCGGGAGTCACGGTCTTGTTCGACGACGCGCACGACGTACGTCCCGCACAGCCCGCAGTACCGCACCAGCGCACAGCCGCTCCGCGCCGCACGTCCGGTCCGGCCGGCGACTCCCCACCGAGCGGCCCTGCGGCAGGGGTGTACAGGCCCGCCGCATCGACCTCCACATGGGCGCACGGGGCCCCCGAGCCCGCGGCGGAGGCGGGCGGCGGCGTCGCGATCGCGATCGTCGGGGTGGGCCCCCGCGGCGCCTCCGTACTCGAACGGCTCTGCGCCTCCGTCCCGGAACTCGCGCCAGGAGTCCCCCTGACGGTCCATCTGGTCGACCCCGCGCCGCCGGGACCCGGCCGGGTCTGGCGCACCGACCAGTCGGCCGAGCTGCTGATGAACACGGTCGCTTCCCAGGTGACCCTGTTCACGGACCGGAGCGTGGCCTGCGAGGGCCCGGTGCGCCCCGGTCCCAGTCTGTACGAGTGGGCCGGGGAGCAGCACCCGGACGAGCGGATCGGTCCGGACGACTATCCGACGCGCGCCTGCTACGGCCGCTATCTGGAGTGGGCGCTCCTGCGGACGGTCGGCCTGGCGCCGGACACGGTGACGGTGCGGGTCCACCGGGCCAGGGCCGTACGGCTGGAGGACGACCGCACGGTCGATCCGTACGGTCCCGAGGCCCCGCCCCAGACCCTCGCCCTCGACAACGGCGCCGTCCTGACCGGTCTGCGCGCGGTGGTCCTGGCGCAGGGCCATCTCCCGGTCGTCTCCCGTCAGTCGGAGGCGCATCTCGCCGACTACGCCGCGCGCCACCGCCGGCTGCGCTATTTCGGCCCGGCGAACCCCGCCGATCTCGACCTGTCGGGCATCGCCCCGGGCGAACCGGTTCTGCTGCGCGGTCTCGGCCTCAGCTTCTTCGACCATATGGCGCTGCTGACGACGGGCCGCGGCGGCTCGTACGAGGAGCGGGACGGCGCGCTCGTCTACCGTCCCTCGGGGCGCGAGCCGAAGCTGTACGCGGGATCCCGGCGCGGCGTCCCGTACCAGGCACGCGGGGACAACGCCAAGGGCCCTTCAGGACGGCATGAGCCGGTCGTGCTGACACCTCGGGTGATCGCGGCCTTCCGCGCGCAGGCGGACGCGGGCGATCCGCCGGACTTCCTCGAGGAGATATGGCCTCTGGTGGCGAAGGAGGTGGAGACAGTCCACTACGAGGCGCTGCTCGCCCGTTCCGCCGACCCGGCGGGCCGCGCCTTCCGCGAGGGCCGCCGGGAGTGTTTCCGGGAGGGCCCCAAGGACAGCCCCAGGGACAGCCTCAGGAAGCGCTTTCGGGAGCGCTTTGCGGCCGCGCCGCACGGGAGCGCCGAGGAGGCGGCCGTACTGGAGGAGTTCGGGTTCGCCGAGGCGGACCGCTGGCGCTGGGAGCGGCTGGAGCGCCCGCACGCGGGGGTGACGTTCCACTCCCCCGCCGGGCACCGCGCCTGGCTGCTGGACCGGCTGCGCGCGGACGCCGCGCAGGCCTCGCTCGGCAATGTGGCGGGCCCGCTGAAGGCCGCGCTCGACGTGCTGCGCGACATCCGCAACGAGCTCCGGCTGATCGTCGACCATGGGGGGCTCTCCGGCTCCTCGCACCGTGACCATCTGGACCGCTGGTACACGCCCTTGAACGCCTTTCTGTCCATCGGCCCGCCGCGCCGTCGCGTCGAGGAGATGACGGCGCTGATCGAGGCGGGCGTGCTGGAGGTGGTGGGCCCGCGGATGACGGTCGGGATGTCGAGGGCGGCTCCCGAGGGGGCGTTCACTGCCGAGTCGCCCGATGTGCCCGGATCGTCGGTGACCGCGACGACGCTGATCGAGGCCCGGCTGCCGGAGCCCGATCTGCGCAGGACGTGCGATGAGCTGCTCAGCCGGCTGCTGAAGACCGGTCAGTGCCGGCCGCATGCGATCGACGGCTACGAGACCGGAGGGCTGGACGTCTCGGCGCGCCCGTACCGCCTGGTCGACCGTCAGGGGCGCGTGCACCCGCGGCGCTTCGCCATCGGGGTGCCGACAGAGGGCGTGCACTGGGTGACGGCCGCGGGGGCGCGGCCGGGCGTGGACTCGGTGACGCTGGCGGACGCGGACGCGGTGGCGCGGGCCGCCCTGCGGGCCCTCGGCCGCACGGGCGCCCCGGCCCGGCAGCAAGGGCGGCTCGGCGTACCCGCGCAGGCCCCCGGGCGCGCGGAAGCGGAATCCGAACGGTCTCTCATCGAATTCTCAGATGTTGAACTTGCAAGTATTGATTAGGCCTGCCTAACCTGAGGTTTCTTCGCCGGTTCACGTCCCCAGACCCGAAGGACCCCCCATGCCCAACCGCACCCTGCCCACGCGACTCGACCAAGCCCGGCCGTATGCGCTCGGCGCGTTCCGGATCGTCGTCGGACTGCTGTTCGCCTGCCACGGGGCCGCCTCCCTCTTCGGGATCCTCGGCGGCATGGGCGGCAGCGGCGCGACCGTCCCCGCCGGCGCCTGGCCCGGCTGGTACGCGGCGGTGATCCAGCTCGTCGGCGGCGGGCTGGTGCTGCTCGGGCTGGGCACGCGCAGCGCGGCGTTCATCGCCTCGGGCTCGATGGCGTACGCGTACTTCAGCGTCCATCAGCCGGAGGGCCTGTTCCCCCTGCAGAACGGCGGCGAGGCGTCCGCGCTGTTCTGCTGGGCCCTTCTGCTGCTGGTCTTCACGGGCCCGGGCGCACTGGCGCTGGACCGCGTCCTCACTGCGCGGGGCGCCGCCGGACAGGAGGAGCCGGACAAGCGGAAGCCGGCGTCGCCGGTCGCCGCGTGACCGGCGCACGCACTTCAGACGCCTGAACGTCGGGCGCCTGGACTTCAGGCACCTGAACGTCGGGCGCCTGGACTTCAGGCACCTGAACGTCAGACGCCCGCACTCCCGACGTCGGCGCACCCGAGTCCGCACGCCCGACGCCCGCATGGCATCGGCACGCCCGACGTCCACACGCCGGACGCCCGGACCCCGACGGGGGTCCGGGCGTGAGGCGCCTCGCCACCCCTTCTCCTCGGGAGCGGCACCTCCGCTTCGCCCTCCCCGCCCCCGGCGGAAGTGACGCGCGCCACAACCGCCACCCCCTGCCGATCTCGTGTCAGACCCCCGGCGTACGCTGTGTAGCCGTCATGCCGCCCCTGCCGCTCCCCCGCGACGTCGCGGCGTTCTTTCTGCCTCGGGGAGTCAACAGGTGCTGGAAAGTGTGGGGTCGCTGACCGGCAGCCCGTGGATCTACGCGGTCGTGGCCCTGTCCGTGCTCCTGGATGTCTTTCTGCCCGTCCTGCCCAGCGGCGTGCTCGTGATCACGGCGGCGACGGCCGCGGCGGCGGGTTCGGCCTCCGCGCCGTACGAGATTCCCTCGCTGCTGGTGCTCCTGGTGTGCGCGGCGGCCGCGTCCGTGCTCGGCGATCTGATGGCGTACCGGCTGGCCTGGCGCGGCGGTGACCGGCTGGACCGCGCGATCGCCCGTTCGCGCCGGCTGACCCGTGCGCAGGAACGTCTCGGCACCGCCCTCGGCCGTGGCGGCGGCGCGCTCGTGGTGATAGCGCGCTTCGCGCCCGCGGGGCGTTCTGTGGTCTCCCTGGGCGCGGGCGCGGCGCGCCGCCGGGTGCGGGACTTCCTGCCCTGGTCGGCGCTGGCCGGCGTGGTGTGGGCGGGGTACAGCGTGGGCCTCGGATACTTCGGCGGCCAGTGGCTGGGCGCGAGTTGGGTCGGCGCGGCGGTCTCCGTTCTCGCGCTGTTCGCGGCGGGCGCACTGGCCGCGTATGTCGTACGCCGCCGCCCGGCGCCGTCCCCCGCGACCGCGGTGGCGGCCGGCTACGCACCGGCCGCCGGCTACGCGTCGGACCCCTCGACGGACTCGGCCTCAGCCCCGGCGTCGGGGGCCGCGGCGGCCGCCGTCCCCGCGCAGGCGGCTTCCCGTCAGCCCGCGTCTGCCAGGCGGGCCGCCGAGCCCGTGGCCTGAGCAGGACTCCGCGCGGCTGCGCTCCCTCGCACTTCCAGGCCGTCGAGCAGCCGGGCCGTCGCCTCGGCGACCTCGTCGACGGCCCGGTCGAAGACCTCGCGGTTGTGCGCGGCGGGCGCGCGGAAGCCGGAGACCTTGCGGACGAACTGCAGGGCTGCGGCTCGGACGTCCTCGTCGGTGGCCTCTCCGGGGAGGGCCGGCGGACGGAGTGTCTTGATACTGCGGCACATGCCTCCAGTGTGCCCCGCCGCTCTTCAGGCGGCCGAGCAGGCTGCCGTGCGGTCCGTGCACAGCACCCGGACCACGAAGCTCCCGATGGAGATCCCGACGACGCCCTCCCCGGAGCATGGCGATCACACCTGAGACGAGCATCAGCACACCCGCGAACAGGGTCCCGCCGGACGCCCGGCCGCGTCGGGGCCGTGGACCGGGCCGTGGACCAGGCCGTAGGGCGGGCCGTGGACCGGGTCGTGGGGCGGGCCGTGGACCGGGTCGTGGGGCGGATGCCGAGGTACGCCCTAAGGCGAGGTGCCTGCCATGCCTCCACCCTCCGCCCGCCCCGGACCGCCGACCACCGGTGCTCGCCCGTCCGGGTGAGCATCCGCGACCGCGGAAATGCCGGTGCGGCAGGCCGGAGACACGAGTACCGTCGCAGCCCATGACGGAGCTCCCACCCCGCAGCCGGCCTCCCTTCACGGCGGACGAACGGACCCAGCTGGTCGGCTGGCTGGACATGCAGCGCGCGATCATCCACTTCAAGTGCGAGAACCTCTCCGAGGAGGACGCACACCGTGCCGTCCTGCCCGACTCCCCGCTGATGACGATGGCCGGACTGGTCTCCCATCTGCGCTGGGTCGAACACATGTGGTTCGAGGCCCTCTTCCTCGGCCACCCGCCGCAGGACCCCGGGCTGGAGGACGAGGACGCCGACATGAAGGTCGACGGCATCCCGCTGTCCCAGCTCCTCGACGAGTACCGGCAGCAGTGCGCGACCTCCAACGAGATCGTCGCCCGCCACTCCCTCGACGACGTGGGCCGGCACCCGGACTTCACGTCCTCCGCCGCCAGCCTGCGCTGGATGCTCCTCCACATGATCGAGGAGACGGCACGGCACGCGGGTCACGCGGACGCGATCCGCGAACTCCTGGACGGCGAGAAGAGCTACTACTGAGCGGCTGCTGAGCGCGGTCCGCGACGCCCGCCCCGGCGGCACGCGGCGTGGTGAGCACTTCCGGCAGCCCGCCCCGGCGCCGCCCTGGTGTGCTCCACTCCCCCGACCGGCCTCCCCCGGATGCCACGCCCGGCCGGACCGGGCAGGGTGGCCTCGTCAGGACCTTCCCGCAGAGACGAGGACCGCCCATGTCCGCGACCTCCCACCGGTACCGGCATCGCGCCCTCGCCGCCGGGGCGGCCCTCCTCACCCTCGCCACCGCCGCGGGCTGCTCCGGCCTCGGCCGCAGCGCCGTGGGCACGTTCGCGTTCGAAACGGCCCGCCACCGCCACATCGCGGTCACCAACCCCTCGGTCAAGGGCTGCCACCGCTTCCCCCCGGCGGGAGCGGTCTCCGTGGAGAACACAACCTCCGTGGACGTGAAGCTCTACACCACCCGGGACTGCACCGGCGGTTCGATCTACGTCCCGGCCTCCCTCTCCGACGTCGCCGCCCCGGGCGCGGGCCCCTGGCGCAGCTTCAGCTTCATCCACTGACAGTCGCGGCCACGACCCGGGGCCACTCGCGCCAAGCGCCGCACACCCCATGGGCAGTGATCCGTGGAACGGCCGTGTCCTCAGCTCGGCCAGGGCCTGTTTCTTTGACGGGGGTCCATGGCGGGACGCCACTGTCCGCGGTTGGTGGCGGTTATCGCGATCGCGTCGAAGGCGGGGCTTGCTCCCGGTCTTGGACGTGGACAACGGCAGGTATCCACAGCAACCCCCACCCGAGACCAGGCCATCGAACTCGCCCGCTCTGCAGTTGGCGAGCGCCTGACTGCCGGCACCCAGATCATCGGCCCCGTCACGTCCGTGTTCTGGCACGATGGCGAGTTCGGTACTGGCGAGGAATGTCAACTGCTGCTGAAAACTACCCGGGCCCGCTACCCGGAGCTGGAGGCCCACCTGGTCAGGAACCACCCGTGGCAGAACCCGGAGGTGGCCGCTGTAGCGCTCGCGGCTGCTTCGAAGGGGTGTCTCGACTGGATTGCCGCGAACACCGCCCCTGCGGAGTAGCTCAGTTGTCAGCCATGTCCAAGACCTCCGGGAAAGGGGCACCGCGTTGAACTCGCCGAGCCGCCGTAGAACTGGTGCGAGCCGCTCGATCCGACAAATCGGCCTCGTCGACCCACGCGGTCCAATCCGGCTGCGGGGCGCCGTCGACCTCGGCGGCGGATCGCGAAACCTGGCCTGCCCGACGTTGCCCCTCTGCCTTCGGGCGCGACGCTGAGCCCCCGCCATCCGCGTCTTCTGACTGCTGACGCTACGGCCCCCTGCACCGGCCACGGCCGGAGCAGGGGGCCTTCTGCCGTCTCACGGTCAACGTCGATTTAGCGCCCGACGGACGGCGTTGATCACATTGTGGGCGTCGGTGCCGTAAGCCGCCGATTCCTGGATCGTCTTCCAGGTGCGAAGGTAGAGCGCGATGCTCTCAGCGTCGTCGAGCCACAGCTCTGCGTGCCAATCCTCGGCGATCACAAGCCTGTCGTCCAAGAGCCAGAACCCGTTGGCCGTGGGGATCTTCAGCGACGCGCCGAGGGGCACAATCCCAAGCTCCACCGTATCCATCCCGATCACACCCGTGAGCCGGTCAAGCTGGGCCACGAGGACCGACGGAGGACACACCAGAGCATGGAGGGCTGCTTCCCACACCAAGGCGTGAAACTGCCGACCACCTTGGTATAGCCACTCCTGCCGCTTCATCCTTGCTCGGACTGCGGCTTCGGTGTCGCGCACTGAGCCCTGAAGCTCGGCGTACCGAAGGAAGATGTGTCGCGCGTAGTCTGCTGTCTGGAGCATACCGGGGATGACGGCTTCTTCCCAGGCATGGATGGCCCTGGACCGTCCGACTTCGACGTTCCAACTGTCCTGTGCGGGCCGGTGCCCGGCAGCTAGTTGGCGGCGCCAAGAGCGGATGTGGGACTCAAACCCCCGCAGCCGGGCGTGCAGTTCGTCGACGATTCCGGGCTGGCCGACTCCATCGGCCCAGGCCTGCAGGTCTTCGGTCGTCGCGGTCTGCTGGCCGTTCTCCAGCTTGTAGACCTTGGAGTGCGGCCAGCCGAGCCGCTGGGCGAGCTGCGTGCCGGTGAGACGGCCAGCAGGTGCCGAGAGCCGCAGCTCCCGCAAGCGAAGACCGAGGGCCGCCCGGGCCTGCTGATAGTCCGTGCTCACCGGCGCAGGTCAGCCCTTCCTGTCAAGCCGGGCGGCGAACTGCCCATGAGGGATAGAGGCGTGCACCGCAGCGTCTCGGACCTGACAGTAGCGCAGGACCTTGGCGGGCTCCGTGACGATCTCCACATCGTGGAAGATGTCTTCGTCATTGAAGCGGAGGACGGCGACGAGGCGACTGTCGAAGACCCAGAAGTCCTCTTCAGGCAAGTGCGCGCTGACGGCTTCTTCGCGCCACAAGTTCCGGACGTCCTCGCCCGTGGCCGCGTTGCACCTGGCGTAGGAGAGCAGGAACCGCTGCCCCTCAGTCGGCGGGTTGTCGACCACGCGGACACGACCCACGTACTTGCCGCTGTCCGTCTGGCGGCGGATGTTCGTGCACCACTCGCTGTCGAGGTCTAGCGGGGCTTCGCCGGTTGCGAGGAACTCAGCGTAGCCCGCGTCCTCTCGGTCGGAGGCATAGCCTCGCCGGGTCTCAAGGTGCCAGGCCGAGTGCTTGAAGGTGTGGAAGAGCCGACCGAACTCGTCCGGGCCGATCAGGTCGGGCACTCGTTCCATCTCCTTGGGGCCGTGGTTGACGAGCAGTTTGCGCGGCACTGCGACCGCAGCGTCGCCAGGACCGAAGTGCTGGAGTTGGGCGATGTCGTCTGGGTCCGTGAGGGGCCGCCCCTGGACGATGAACTCGCCGGTATCGAGATCCTCGTGCACAGCAGGACAGCCGCCGTTCTTGCTGTCGGTGCCGTTGAAACGTAGTCGCCGCATCGTCTTCTCCCTCGGGCGTTGAGCCATGTCGCCTTCAGCATCGCCAGGGGCAGCTGCCCTTCACTACAGCTTCCACACTGCTACACGAGATCACAGGAGAACATTGAGTCAGATTAGGAGAACATTCGAGAACATTCCATGGCGGGCGTCAGCCCCGCCTTCCTACCTTCCTGTTCATGGCTTCAGCAATCGAGTCGCAGGACATCGACCCCTTCACAGCCGTGGAGTCCCTGAGGGCAGCGCTCGACCACGTCGGGATTGTGCTGCCGTCACTCGCCGTCGACGCAGCATCGCCGGCACTCGGCCTCGTGGAACTTGGGCGCGTACGCGCCGATTCCGCCATGAGACTGGCGCAGGCGCTACAGCAAAGGGCCCCCGAATCACCGATGCCTTCAGCGTCGTGCGGGGTGATCTCGTGACGGTCTTCGGCCCGCTCCCAGTACACCTACTCCCTCCCAACACCGTCCCCGAGCCCGCGCCCGGCTGCGGCGTGTGCGCCGCGCTCGCCGAGCAGCACGGCCGGGCGCTCGCCCGCGGGGACCGCGCGAAGGCCACCCGCTGCAGCGCGGAGATCCGCAACCACCCCCACACCCAGGAGGCAGACGCATGAGCCCGGCCCCGAGCCCCGCGCGACTCGACGTCGAGGGGATGCGGACCGACGCTGCGCAACTGCTCGCCCCGGACGCGGACGCACCGGCGGACGACGGGCTGAGCGAGCTGACCCTGCGGCTGCGCGGGCACATCATGCAGCTCATCCCCGCCCTGGGCGACGGGATCGCCGTCCACCCGCGCAACGACGACACGCTGGCGGACGCAATCGCCGGAGTCGCGCGGGCACACCGGCGACTCGCTGTGGAGGCCCCGAACGGCAGCCTCACCCAGGCCGTCGCCTACGCGCAGGGCCTCGCCCGCACGGTCGTCGAGCTCACCGAGCACCTGGCCGCACTGGAGGCGGGACGGTGAGCGAGGGGACCCGTTTCTGCGACTGGTGCAGCCGACCCATCCGCGGCGAGGCCGAGACCATCATCCCGTTCTCCGCCTCCGGCGCCCGCCCCAACAGCTACCGGCACAAGAAGGGCGACCCCGAGTGTCAGCCCCGCCGGGACCCGGGCATGCTTCGCCCCCGCGGGCGCTGAGCCCCTGCCTGCTGCCGCGACTACGGCGAAGCGGCGGCGGGCAGGCACCACGGCCCCGGCCGGCCCGTAGCCCCCGCGCAGGCCGGCCGGGGCTCGGATGTCGGTTCCCTGCCGGTTACCGGAATGTATTCCTCCATATATGGATCACGCCCAGCATGTCGCTGCAAGTTTCAACTATATGGACGCTCGCCTCATCCCGAGGTGAGCCCGCAGGGCGCGCCAGGGGCACCAGGAGTGGCCCCCTCGGACCCCGGCGCTGAGCCGCCCCTCCCTGATTGGGGAGGGGCGGCTCTTCTTGTGTGCGCTGACCTGGGCGAACGCCGTGATCGTTTAGGGGATTTTCAGGAGACGGGACCCGTAGTCGGAGCGTAGCTAGAACGTATGCGTGATGTGGGTAGAACGCTCCGAACGACGGAAGACCCAGGCAGCCACTGGGCTGACCTGGGTCTTTGCCAACCAGATACCTGGTCAGGATGGTGGGCGCGGACGGTTTCGAACCGCCGACATCTGCTTTGTAAGTATGATCATCGTCAACATCACCATGATCCGCTGACCTGCGCTTGATCACCGTTCGTCGACGTCCCCCCTGCCTGACCTGGTGCGATGCCGTTCTGACGAGTCCCAAACCGTCCTGGGAGCTCCCCGATCTTGACGGTCACTACGTCCCCGCAGCGTCCCCACGACTCCCGCTTGTCCCCACTCTGTCCCCGCAGAAAGGTGCCGGGAATGGCCGCTGACCAGCGCTGCTTCGACACGCAGGCCCGGACCCTGATCCGCGTTTCACGAGCACCGCTTATCGATCGTGGCGCGGGTTCGTATCCGTTAGTGCAACCGCTTGTCGGTGGCACGTGGAACGATCCGGGCCATGACGAGCGAGCAGACCGAGCGGGGCCTGGACCTCTTCCGACACGGCGACTTCCCCATCTACACGTTGACGTTCGCGCGGAATCTGGCGCCGGCTGAGCTGCTGAGCCGCATGGGGGTCGACGGCGCGACGGTGGCCATGCGCGATCCCGTCGACATGTCGGACGACTTCGGGGACGACCTCTACGACGACGAAGAGCCGGTGGTCCGGGCGGGTACGACGGGCGCGTGGGCGTGGGCCTGGGAGGAGGGCGGGGTACATGGACTCGACGCGCGGATCCTGCGCGGCGTCTCCGCGGGAACCGAGGTAGTGGCGCTGCACTACAACGAGAAGCCGATGTACGCGTTCGCGTACGCCGTTGAGGGGGACGTGGTCACGACCTTCGACACGCTGATGGCGGTCTCTCCGGAGGGGAGCGACCCGAAGCGGCTGGCACAGCACATGCGGCGTGCGGGGCTCGTGGCTGGTGAGTGGGCGGAACTGTACGGGGTGCTGGCTCTCGTAGAGGACGCCTTCGGGATCCGGTTCACCAGGGAGCAGTTGAACGACGAACCTCGGCTCAGTGGTCGGCTTCGCCCGCTACCTGAGTGACGGGCGAGACCCTGCTCGGGCAAGCGGAAGGGCGGCCAGGACGTGGAGTCCGGGCCGCCCTTGCTGGCGCCGGTGTGCCTCACCGGGTTCTCTGGTCGATTGGGAGTGAGCGGAGCGTCGGCGGCTATCCCTTACGCCCTGGCTTGCGATGATCTCCCGATCGCACAGATCCGGCCAATCTTGCCAACGCTCGTCCGGTCATGCGGCGATGCCAGCAGGTGGAGTCTTCGGGAGCGGTGCGCGGAACGCTCTGGTGGACGCCGCGGGCGTGGCCGCAGCCGGGGCGGGTGCAGTGGGGGTGGCGCTGGTTGTCGTGCCGGTGGGCGGCGAGGCCGACTTCGTGGATGGTCTTGCCGGTGCCGCGGGTGGGTTCGGTGTCGGCGTAGCAGCCGCCCCGGCCGCAGTCGTGGTTGAAGCGGCTCGGGCGTCGCGTTCAGCCTCGCGGGCGGACCTGCGGTCCGTGGCGGCCGGCTTCTCTCCAAAGAGGTCGAGTTGTGTCATGACAGATCTCGGATTCTCCAGTGGGATGCGGGTGCGGGGCGGCCACTGGACCGCCCCGCACCCTGGGGCTGATCAGTTACTGGGGGCGGCTTCGACTTCTGCGCCTTGGTGTCCTGCGCCTTCGTCGCCCTGGCCGTCGTCGTGGCGCGGCGTGACCGGGGCGCTGGCGTCCGCTTCTTCGGCTCGGTGGCCTTCGCGGGCGTCTGCGTCTTCTTGGCCGTGCGGCGTGAGGTCTTCGCCGGGGCCTTGGTCGCGGTCGCTTGCTCTGGCTGGGGGTTGTCGCCGCTCGTCGGCGCGTTGGCGGCTGCCGGGTTCTTCTCGGCGCCCGCAGTACGGCGGGCAGGCTTCTTGGGGAAGGCGCGCAGCGGTGGGCGCTCGCCATCGAACGCCGGCAGCAGTCGGGTGCGGATGTTCCGTGCCGCGGTCGCGGCGGGCGGGTTGTTGGAGAAGTGGACGCCGACGTTGTAACGGATGCCAGGGGAGAGGTGCTTGAGGCTGTCGGCGTACGACTCGGCGTCGCGGTCACCCTCCTCGAACTCGCGGGGCGGCACGTCGAGCGCCCAGGTCTGGACGGCCTCGCCTCGCCAGAGGTGCTTGATGCCGATGCGGCGGCCGTCGGGGTGGGCGAGGTACGCGGACGGGCCTGGGTGGGGTTTGTCGTCGGTGTCGACGGCCCAGCCGTCGCCGAGTGCGGCGGCGGTCGCGGCGACGAATTCGGCGAAGTCCGCGGGGAAGACCCGCTGCCTCTTCTGGGTGTCGGAGGCTTTCGGCGTGGCTGGCTTCGTCGGGCTCACGAGTCGTTCTCCTCGGTCGTGCGGTGCTCTGTCGTGGGAACGGCTTGCCTCGCGCCGCAGATCTCCCAGGCTTCGGTCAGGGCCGCTTCCGGCAGAGAGACCAGGCGGTCGGAGGCGGTCACGCCGGCGAAGACCGCCGGGCCGCGGATGTCGTCGAGGTGCCCGCCGAGGGCGTGGGCCAGCGCGGTGGCGTGGCGGTTCGGCGGGTGCTGTTCGCGGTTCGTGCCGCCGATGACCACGATGTCGCCGCCCGGGCGGTGGATCCGCCGGAGCACGACGGGGGCGTCGAGGAGCGCTCGACTGACGCGCCGAGCCTGGTCGCGAGAGGTGTCGCCGAGTGGGATCTCTCGTAGTGCTCCGGCGGTGTCGATACGGATCGCGTGCGGTTGTCCGGTCACTTCGTTTCGGCCTTTCGGTCTTGTTGGGTCAGGTCATGCACCAGCCGGACTCGCACAGGCTGTCGTCGTCGAAGGGCAGCGGTTCGGTGCCTTCGGGGACGGCTTGTGCGAGGGGCCGGGCCAGTCGGGTCAGGAAGACGGGGTCCTTGCCGAGCTGTGCGCGGCGTTGGATAAGGGTGGTCTCGAGTCGGCAGGCCGCGTCGAAGAGTTGCGGTTCGTCTTCGCGGAGTCGCTGCCATGCGGTGAGGGGTTTCAGCGGGCAGAAGAAGCAGGCGCTCTTCGGCGGTACGGGCAGCCCGGCACCGGCGATGATCCGCATGCAGTCGGTGCGCCGCAGGCCGAGACCGAGGAGGGGGTAGGTGACCCTCTCGTACGGGCCGGGGCGGCGGTTGTTGGCGCGGTGGATCTCGTCGAGGGAGATGCCGACCCCGACCGTGGCCGGCCAGGTGCGGGTGGCGCCGTTGCGGCGCAGGTGTTTCTCGATGACGCGGATCTTGAAGTCGGCGGTGCAGCTGCGGGTGCCGGGGGCGCCGTTGCTCATCCGGACGGGGATGGGCAGGGACTTGGACCCGGGGCGCATCAGCCGTTCCCAGAGGGTTTCGATGTGACCGTCCCGCCGTCTGCGGTTGAGGGTGTGCAGGTCGATGCCATTGCGGTGGGCGTACGGGATGGCGACGGTGCGGACGTAGTGGAGGGTGGCGGGGTGTTCGCTGTCGTCGCCGACGTTGGCGAACAGGAAGGTGTCGTACGGGATTTCTCCCTTGGCTGCCAGCACCAGAGCCGCTGTGGACTGCACACCTCCGCCGAAGGAGAAGACGTTCACTCGGCTGCACCTGTCAGGAGGCGCTCGGCCTGGCGGATCGCGGCGACCATGCGTGCCTTGCCGACGACGTTGTTGCGGTGCTCGATGACGGCCGCGCGTTCGGCGAGGGCCTGGGATACGCCGCCGTCTCGTGAGGCGAGGGAGTCGCCGCACCAGATCACGGTCCGGGGGCCGAGGTCCCACAAGATCGCGTTGACGGCGGCGCAGGCGGTGGAGAGGCGGTCGATGTCGTTGCCGAACCAGGTGTAGTCGTGTGGGTTGAGGCTGTGTTCCCGTAGACGTTGGGCGACGGAGCGGAACATGCCGCCGCTGCCGATGGCCGGTTCGCGGATCGACGACCCGTGGTCGGTGTCGACGAGGATGTGCGCCATCAGGTCGGACACGCAGGGTGGTGTGTGGTACTCGCCGCGCCACTTCTTGTCGCTCTTGTGCCGCAGTCCTGTCAGCAGCGGGCTGAGGACGTCTGCCTGGGACCGGTCGTAGGGATCGTCCCGTGCGGTGAGGTCGAACAGCCCGTTGTAGATGGCGGTGTGGATGACCGCTTGGACGGCTCGGAGCTGGTACTCGTCGGGGCTCTCCTCGACCCAGTCGTGCAGAGGGCGCGCGACCTCGATGAGGTCGGGGCGGGCCATCCACTGGACACCCCAGATCTCCCGCAGGAGCGGTGGGAGCTGGGCGGGTTCGAGGGTGAGGAGCCAGTCGCTGACGAGGGGTTCCCGGAAGAAGGACAGCGCGGCGACGGTGCCGATCGGGACGTCCATGCGGCTCCCGCCGTAGTGGCTGAACCATGCGGCGATGACGTTCTCGGCGACTTCGCCGGCGTGCCGGTGCGGGTCGTCCGGGAAGGCACAGCGCGTGCGGCGCGAGGCCGGAGCCGTTCGTGGCGTGGGCTTGGCGGCTTCCTCCTCGCGTTGCTTGGCGCGCTCGTCGAGCTTCTGCTCCACCTCGCCGAAAAGGTCGAACTGGACCACGCCGTTCACCGCCCCGTCGTCTTGGTCGACGCGTCCGCCGGCGGGAACGGGTGTGGTGGGGCGCCCGCGGGAGCGGGTACGGGACCCGCCTGGAGGATCGCCGTGGCGCGGTCCGCGCGCTGGATGTAGTAGGCGTGGTCCTCGCGGACGCGCCGCATCCGCTCCTCATGCTGCGTGATGAGTCCGCCGTACCGGCTCAGGGAGCGGGGCGCGCAGTCGTGTTCGTGGGCGCGGCGCAGGTCCGGTGCCCAGGGCTGGGCGAGCCAGTGGCGGGCCAGGGCGGAGACGATGGCGAAGGCCCGGCGGGCTGTGCCTTTCGCGACGCGGACGGGGGAGCTGATGATCAGGCGGTAGGGGCGGAGTCGGAGGGTGCCTGCGGTGAGGGTGGCGCGGGTGAAGGACTCGGTGCCGGCGAGTGTGACGCCGAACAGGACGGGGGCTTCGTCCATCTGGAAGCCGAATGGGCCGGTGCCGTAGGCGACGTGGAGGATCTCCTCCTTCGGGTCCTGGTCGGCTTCGGGGTTGCGGTCGGGGTCCCAGCCGAGGGTGAACGCGCCGATATCGGCGATGCGGTAGACCACCTGGCCGGTGTCGAAGTCGGCGTACGCGGTCGCCTCGAGGGCGGGGCCGCTGCCGACGGTGAAGCTGAGCATGATCTCTCTCTTCATTCGTGGGGGCATGGGTGGGAGCCGGGGGCCGCGGCTGCTCGCACTGCGCGGCCCCCGGGTGGTGGTGCGGGGCGGGATGGGTTATCCGTGTTCGGCGTGCCAGCCGCTCACGTACGCGCCGACTTCCTCGGCCAGTGGTTCAAGGGACAGGTCGCCGGGCGGTTCGCCTTCGGGCGTCGTGGTGTCGTAGATGACCTTGCGGCTGCCGTACACGTCGTCGATGTGGACGGCCATCCAGCCGCCGAGTTCGCTGCGGTCGTCGTGCCAGGGCAGGGAGTGCCGGCCGGCGATGGCGATGTACTGGTCCTCGGCGAGCTGGACGGTGATGTTCAGCTCGTTGCCGCAGGAGTCCACGCCGACGTCGGTGACGTGCTGTTCGAGGGCTTCGATGACGTCGGCGTACAGGGAGCGGGCCTTCTCCTCGTCTGCGCGGCGCAGCAGGTTGACGGCGCTGAGGTAGGTGAGGCTCATGACGTGGCCTCGCTGTCCGGGGTGTGCTTGCCGCAGACGAAGGACAGGGGCTCGCCGTCGTGTGGGAGATCGAGCTCGATGTCTTCGGCCTTCTTGCACAGCAGGCATCTCAGGGTGACGGTGCGGATCATGCGGCGGGGGCGGACCGGGGTGTTGGCGGGCAGGTGGAGCTGAGTGCCTGGGCCGGGGAGGGAAGCGCAGGAGCGCCAGCTCGGATGAGACGGTGACCTTGCCGACGCTGGTGATGAGCAGGGGGGTGGTCGGCGCGTCGGGGAAGGTGAACACGTCGCCCGGTTGCAGTTCGTGGGCGTACACAGTCCTGGTGAAGCCGAGGGTGATCACGGCGTGATTGCTCATGGTGCAGCTCTCTTTCCGCTCGTAGAAGGGGTGGTGGTCGGCCCCGGTGCCGTCTCGCACACGGCGCGCCGGAGGTGTCAGTCCTCGATCAGGTGCACGGGGCTGTTGAGCGGCCCTTGGTCGAGCTCATCCGCGATGTGTGGGGGAACGCGGGGCACCTGGGCGGCGTGGAGGGTGAGTTCACCACTGACGAAGTCGACGACGACGGTGCCGTCGGGCTCGACGCGGGTGACGCGGCCGTAGAGCGGCTGCTCGGGGTGCTTCACCCAGTCGTGGACGGCGAGGGGCGGCAGGTGGCGCGGGCAAAGGCCCTGGTCGCGCAGGGAGAGGTGCGGGGCCGAGGGATGCCAGCAGGGCTGCCCGTCGGGGCGGGGGTGCTCGCAGCCCCGGGCGATGTGGCCGTATCCGTCGCAGCGGATCAGGACCGGGCTCGGCCACGGCTCGCGGGCTCGCACGACCGCGAAGGTGACGGCGCCGCGCGGGCCCTGGTCATGGTGGGCGACGTATTCGATGGTCAGGCCGATGGCCATGGGCCAGGTCTGGAGGACGTTCGCGGCGATCGTCCGGGCGTGGACGGCAGGCACGGCGGGTGCGGGCGCGTGCTCGACAGTCAGGGACATGACATTACTCCCCCGAGCCGGTCTCGGTCTGCGGGAGCAGCAGAAGCGCGGTCTCCTCCGCCGAGCCGCCGACCCGCGTCACGTATCGAGCGCGCAGGTGGGGCAGGGAGCGGATCTGCCAGATCAGCCCGCGGATGATCCGCCCGGTCTCCTCGGGCCACAGCGGCCGGTCGGGTTCGGCGTGGACCGTGGGTCCGACTCCCGTGGCGCCGACCGTGGTCACGCCGGCGACGCGGGGCCGCATGGCGGAGAGGTCGACAGTCAGGAGGCCCGCGTCCGGGTGGTGCACGCGAACGAGCGCAGCGATCCTCGCGGCGCGGTCGGCGGGTGGGAGGTCGAGCACCCAGCGCTTGCCCGGCAGCGTCTGGGGGCGTACGGCGCTCCACGCGACCGAGTTCAGCCGGTCGAGGGCGTACGTGAGGTCGTCGCCGATCTCGCCGGGGTCGAACCCGACGGTGGCGCTTCCGCCGCCGCGCAGGTCGTGGAGCAGCTCCTCCGTGCCGCCGTCGCGGGTGGCCCACAGGCCGTCCAGCTCGATCAGGCCGTCGGCGGTGGCGTGGACAAAGGTGAGATGCGTGGTCTGGGGGTGCGCCTCGACGATGCGCGCGGTGATGTAGTCGAGCATCGCGACCTCGTAGCGTGCCTGGACGTGGTCCATGGCGCGGACCGCGTGGTCGAGATGGCGCCGTGCGTCGATGGTCCGTGGCGCTTCGTTGTCGGTCATTTGGGAAGCTCCTTGTGCGGGTCAGGACGGGTACGGGAAGACGAGCTGCCACATCTGGCCCTCGTGCTCGGAGGCGAGGTCCATGCACGGGGTGAGGTGACGGCTGCGCAGGTGCGGCAGGGCGTAGAGCTGGCCGAGAGGGTGGGCGAGCTCGTGGGAGACGTCGTGCGGCCACGGGCTGTCCTCTGTGTCCGGGGAGCAGCGGGGGCACGGAATGGGGACCGTTTCGCCGCTGCTGAGCGTGATCTTCTCGAAGCCGACGGCGATGCCCCGGTCGCGTGCTTCGAAGCGGCAGATCAGGGAGACGGCGTCGGGGACGTGGCGGCGCACGATGTCGGCGACGGCGGCGGCGCGGTCGGCCGGCGGGAGGCTGATCCAGCGGCGGTCGCGGTACTCGTGGACGGGGTGCGGCTCGACCACGCCCCAGTGGTAGAGGAAGGAGCTGCTCAGAACACGGCCGAGATCGCTGATGAGTTCGTCGACGTCCAGCGGGCCGTCCCGCCAGTCCTCCTCCGCGTCGCCGTGGGGGTCGTACAGGAGGCGGCAGCTGCCGAGCCCGGATTCCTGGGCGCTCCAGATGCCATGCAGCTCGACGTCACCGTCGGCGTCGACGCTGACCTCCAGGTACTCGGCTTCGGGGTGGGCCAGACGCACGCGGGCGGAGATGTCGTCGTGGATCGCGAGGAAGAGCGTCTCGCCTGCCTGGACGAAGGCCGCGGCGAGGTCGTCGAGCGGGAGCTGGGTCAGTCGAAATGGCTGGTCTTCCATGGGATTGGCTCCTCGTCATGTGTGGTGGTGGGGTTAGCCGGCGCGGCGCAGGACGACAGCGGTCGCGTTGTCCGAACCGCCGAGGTCGGCGGCGTCGGCGAGGAAGTCGGCGGCCTTCTGCGGGTCGCTCTCCTCGAGGGCGCAGCGGATCGCGCTGTCGTCCAGGCACCGAGCGATGCCGTCCGTGCTGAGCAGGACGCTTGTGATGCCGCGCACGGGCAGGGACGTGGTCACGAACTCGTGGCGGGCGATGGTGCGAGTGACCTTGCGGTCGTACGCCGGCAGCGGTCCGCGCTGTGAGGTGTGGCGGCGGATGTGCTCGCCGAGGGAGTGGTCGCACGTGGCGCGCCGCAGCTGTCCGTCGGTGGTGAGGACGTAAGCGCGGCACAGTCCGGCCCAGGTGATCTGGACACAGCTGAGGGCGGGGTCGAAGAGCGCGGTGACGATGGACGCGTCCGCGGTGATGCCGCTGGCGGCGAGGCGTTCACGGGCCGTCATGCAGCCGACTTCGGGCGTCGCGCTGAGGGCGACGGCGGCCGCCTCCTCGGCGCCCAGCCGGGCCGCATCGGCGGCCTCGGCGGTGTCACCGATGCCGTCGGTGACGGCCACCGCGATACGGCCGGTGGCCAGGTCACCGCCGACGTTGAACGCGTCGGCCTGGACTTCGCGGCGGCCTTTCCGCTGGGCGCCGCCCACGCGCCAGGGCGCTTGGGGCATGGCTGGACTCCTTCTCGTACGACAAGGGATCGGGGATGGGCCCGCTCGGGGCCGGGCACCGCTCGCACCGGCGCGGCCCCGAGCGGGGGCTCTCGTGTTACGGCGCGGTGGCCGCGGTGAGCTGAGCGACGGTGGTGACGAACTGCGGGCAGGAGCCGAAGCGTTCGTGCAACGTGTGCTCCTGCTCCCACTGGCCGCAGCGGACACAGACGGGCTGGACTCGTCCCGGCGCGGGCCGGGCGATGTACGCGCCGTGCAGGTCGCCGTCGGTGAAGACGACGACGCCGGTGGCTTCCTCGAGGCCCGCCGCGCCCTGGCCGTGTTCGGTGACCTGGCGCAGGGTGCGGCGCAGCAGCATCCCGGACCAGTCAAAGCCGGTACTGTCGTCCGCCGGCGGGTCCTCGTACGTCACGCGGTAGGCGGGGAACGCGGCCTCGGCGGGGTCGGTGAGGGGGCGAGCCCAGAACTCGACGGGCCGGTCGTCCTCGTGGGTCTCGGGTGAGGGGGCGATGGCGGAGACGATGCGCATGATCACGTCGCCGTCGGGGAGCCCGGCGCGGTGGGCCGCGCGGGTGCACAGCTCCCTGAAGCCGGAGACGCCGTAGGCGGCGAGCCACCGGTCGGGGGTCAGCTCCCCGCCGAACTTGGTCCGGAAGTCCTCGCGGTCGCGGCGTTGTACGGCGGCGATGATGTCGATGGCGCGGTGGATCTGGTCGGGGCTGACGCCGTGCTTGGCGGCCTCCGCGTACAGGAGCTGTTCGCGTGTGGGCTGGTCCACTTCTCTCTCCCTTTGTGGGCGCTGGGCTATTCGGTGGTCGGGCGCGGGGTGAAGTGCTCGGTGGCCTGGGCGTGCAGGGCGTCGAGGCGCGCGGAGAGGCGCTTGCCGAGGGTGCGGCCCACCATGTCGACGCCGTGGTTGTCGGTGACCGACTCCAGTCGCCACCGGCGGTGGCCGTCGTCGAGGGTGAAGTCGCAGATCTGGCCCTTTTGCTGGCCGTGCAGGCTCAGTACGCGGACGGCGGGGCCGCCGGTCTCCCGGCGCTCGGTGGGTGCACCGAGGACGCGGGCGGCGACGACTATGGCGGCAATGTGGGCGATGTTCATCGGGTTCCTCGCACTCTGGTGGTCTCACCCGGCACGCACCGGGGAGACTTGCAATTGCCTCCACACATGTCGGAGGCGTGGATACGGACGCGCAGGTCAGAAGGCGTCGCGGTAGAGGTCCGGGCGGCCGGCGACCTCACGCAGGGCGCACACCAGCAGCCGGCCGGACGCCTCGACGCCGAGGACGTCGCGCACGAAGTCGAGCGGCTCAACGGGGCGACCGAGGGCGTCACCGTAGGCGCGGGCCAGCCGCTCGCCCATTCCCTTGGCCAGCTTCTGAGCCTGGTCAAACTGGACGCCATCGACGCCGCGGGCAGCGAGGCTGACACTCAGGGCGGCGCATTGAGCTGGGGCGAGAAAGCTGAACACTGCTCGGAACCTCCGAAGGTGGGGGTGTTTTCCAGTGGATCTGATACTATTTTATCATTCTTGATCACTTTGCGTCAAGTATTCTTTACGGCTGGTGAGCGGGATCCCGTCGCGCTGGCGGCCGCGCTGGAGCGCTTCCCGGGCGGCTTTGCGGGGGCCTTCGAGGACTCCTTGAGCTTCCAGCGCCTGCACTTGGGCGCGGCGCGCGCCGTCCTCCTGGAACCATCGGCGGTCTCTGTCGCGGGCACGGGCGGCCTTCGCCTGCTTCTCCTGGGCTGCTGCGGCGGCTTGGCGGCTGCGCGGATTGGTGCCGCAGCCGCGGCAGTTGGCAGCAGGGGCGCTCGGGTGAGCGGTGCAGCCTCCGCTCGAACCACCGCCGTTCTCGGCACCGGCTTCCCCGGTGCCGCCGGCCCCGCCGCGGCCGTCACCCTCCGCCGGGGGTAGGGGGTTGTTTCTCTGGTGGTTCTCTGACGGTTCCCCCGTCATTTTGACCGGTACACCCGTGGAATTTGACCTCAGGTCATTGTGACCAGCGGTCATTTTGACCGCCTGTTTCGCCCCAGTGTCTTCCGGCGCGGGCTCCTGGTTGACGTCCTCGTCGTCGGCCTGTTCGGCGGCGTCCCCGGGGCCGCCGGGGTCCTGCGGGTGCGGTGGCGGACCAACGGGCCGGGGGGTGCGCAGGACGTAGCGGTTGCTGGTCCTGCGGCCTTCGACGAAGCGAGGGCTGCGGGACATATAGCCCTGCTGCTCAAGCCACTTGAGATGCCGGCGCACGGTGCTCAGACTCTGACTGGTCTTCGTCGAGAGGGTTTCCTGCCCGGGGAAGCAGGACCAGGACTCGTCCGCGAAGTCGCACAGCGCGAGCAGCACCAGCTTCGCGCCCGGATTGGGGATCTTCTGCTTGAACGCCCAGGCCATCGCCTCGATACTCACGCTTCTTCCTTCCTCCAGGCCGCCCGCCAGCGGGTGACCGTGCGGGTCTCCACGCCGACGCGCTCGGCGATGTCGCGCGCCGGGCGCCCGGCGCGGGTCATGATCCGGGCGGCAAGCTCCTGCTCGGCTTCATTGAGTTCGGGCGTCGGGAGTCCGCCGTTGACGACGCGCTCGACGGCCATGAAGTCCACGCCGACGATGCCGGTGTCGGTGGTGCTGACGTAGACGTGGCGGGGCTGGCGGGTGGGGTCGCTGCCGAGGAGTGAGAACGGCGCGGCGCTGCTGTGCGGCCGGGGTGCATGGGTGCTGGGCACGACGGATCACTCCTCGTCGATGCAGGACGCGGCTGCGCAGGGCCCAAGCGGCTGCCCGTCGCTCCGGAGGACGGCGAGCGCCGGGTCCGGTTCGCCGGCCAGGAGAAGGCGCGTCGCTTCGGCGACGATCTGCTCCAGGGTGGTGGCGGTGGACCGTGCCCGGTCGCGCTGCGTGAGCGCTCTGTCTGCCTGGCTGCGCCAGGAGGATGCCTGGTTCTGCAGCTGGGTGACGATCGGCATGATGACGTCCATGAGCGAGGCGGCGATGTCGCCGGCGTGGTCGGCGTAGGCCATGCGCGGCCAGCAGGCGACCAGGCGCTCGACGAGTCGCTGCCGGATGCGGTCCGCGGTGAGCGGGGGTGGCGTCTCGAAGGTGTCTGCGGGCAGCGGCGGTCCGTCGAGGATCGCCACCAGGTGCAGCATCAGGCCGAGGACGTCGTCGCCTTCGTACGAGGCGAGCGCATGCTTCGCCTCCTCGATGCGAGCGAAGGCGCCGCGCGGCTGCGGGTCGGCGTCCTGTCCGTACTGCGGCAGGACGGTGAGAACCGCGTTCGCCGCGCGGTGGTGCGGGGCGGGATCAGATGCGGTGAGGGCGGGCTGGTCGCCGTACGCCTGGGACAGCACGTCGGCGATGCGCTCGCGCAGCGTGGGTGTGAACATGAGGAGCTTCCCCTCCAAGGGTTGGGTGTGCGGGATCGCCGAGCACCGGGGCCGGCGTGGTGCGGGCCCCGGTGGCGGGCGAGGTGGGTCAGGTCGCGTCAGGGACGCGGGTAACGCCGATGGTGCGCGAGGTGCGGCCGCCGGACTTCATTGGGATGTCGACGCTGAGGCCCTCAAGGATGCGGATCATCGCCTGGGGGTCGGGCTCGGGCGGGCGGGGGTTGCCGCCAGACCAAGAGAGCTTGAAGTCGCCGTACGTACCGGGGTCCGCGGCGTCGAGCATCTTGCGTGCCTTGGCCTTGCGCTTCTTCGCGGCGCTCTCGATCTCCGCGGCGTCCGCGTAGGCGCGCAGCGCGTCGGTGATGCCAGCTTCGTCCTCGGCGAGGATGGTCTGCGGGGCGCGGCCGTCGTCGGCGAGCTGGTCGAGGTTCCAGCAGGCCGTCTTGAACGGGCAGTTGTCACAAATGACCGACAGCCCGGGTCCGTCGAGGTCGCGGGGCATGGCCTCCGGCTCAGCACTCTCGAGGACATCCTCGGCCCAGGCCAGGGCCTGCTGAGTGACGCCCTCGTCGTACATGCGCTGGTGGACGACGACTTGGCCGTACTCGCGGCCGACGTAGCGCAGTCGTACGACGTCGGCCTCCAGAGGCTTCCCGGTCGGCAAGTGAGGGTGTTCGCTGAGCCCGCCGGTGCGCAACAGGTGTGCGTACAAGTGGACTTGGAACCACTCGTGCTGGCTGGGGCCCTGGCGTACGACGACGTCCAGGGCGCGGGTGGACTTGGTCTTGACGTCCTCGACGACGCCGGGGGCCTGTCCGCTCGGGGTCCAGTAGGCGTCGGTGTGCCCGAGGATGACGCCGTTGGTGAGCTCCAGTTCGGTGTGGGCACCGTACTGCTCCGCCAGCACACGCAGGATTCCCTCGTGCAGCCAGGTGCCGAGGATCGCGGCGTGCATGTTGTCGTCGAGGTCGGTCGGCCAGGTGCCGTGTACTTCGTAGGCGGCGCGGCGTCTGCACAGGCCGATCGAGGACGGGCCGAGGAGGCGTTGCCGGGCGCGGGGCCGGGCGCGGTCGTCGCGGTGGGCGCCCTTCCATAGGTCGGGTACGGTGATCGTTCCGGGATCGACGGACATGGTCTTCTCGCACTCTGGTGGGTTGGCCACCCAGCGGGGTGGCTGGTGGCTACTTCGCTGTACTGCGGGTCGACTTGGTGGGTGACGGCGTGCGGGCGGTCGTCTTCTTCGCTACGGCCTTCTTCGTGGTGGTGTTCTTCGCGGGGGCGCGCGTACGGGAGCCCGCGGATCCGCGTCCGCTCGGAGGGTCAGCCTCCACTGCCTTCGCCGATTCGGTGTCCGCGGTGAGCGCCTCGGCGAGTTCCTGGAGCTGTTCGGGGCTGGCGTCCTGGAAGGAGACGCTGAAGTCGTCGAAGCAGCGTTCGTTGACCACGTCGAAGCTGATGCCGAGCCGCTTCGCGACGTCGCGTACAGTGCCGCGCGCCTCCTCCACCGCGCCCTGCGGATCGACAGGCGCGGCCGTCTCTGCTTCCTCCACCTGCCCGCTGCGCTGGTCCTGCTTGTCCTGCGTGCTGGCCGGTTCGACGACTTCGGCGTCCACCACGGGAGACTCCGAAGTGCCTGGCGTCTCCAGTTTCTCGCCGGGGGTGCGCAGCCGGGCCGCGGCGGCCTGGACGCGCTCGCGGGACTCGGCCGCATCCGCGGCGTGCATTTCCTCGTCCACGTGCAGCCCGGACAAGTCCGCCGGGCAGGCGCGGCGTAGGGCGAGGGCTTCTGCGACCTTGCTGAGCTGGCTGGCCGGCATCTGCGGCCACAGCCCGCCGAGCTTGTACTCCTGGGACTCGTAGTCCCAGACCTTTGGCGCGTACTCGCGCCAGTGCGCGACGGCCGGGAAGCGGGAGTCCCCGCGCCACAGGACGGCCCGGCACGCGGCCGGGGGTTCATCGCGCAACCACACCGTGTGTTCGCCGCCGTCGGCGTCGTACCAAACGAAGTCCTCGTACGCGATGGGCTGCCCGGCCCGGTCGGCGGCCCGGCGTGCGATGAGCCGGTAGCCGTCGATGCCGGTCTGGATGGTCCAGCGGATCTCGCCGCGGGACTTGCGCTTGATCATGTAGATCTGCCGGCCGAACGGGTCGAGCCCGGACGCCTTGCAGTAGTGGAAGAAGATCCCCAGCTGCGCAGGACTGGCTTCCACCAGGTCCGGGAACGCCGCGCGAAGAGCGCGCAACTGCTGGTCCTCGAACGCCTTCTGGTCATCGCGGATCGCGAGCCAGGTGACCGGAGCATCGGCCACATCCCCTCCAAGCAACCTCGTTCCCCTTTGTCGACGTTCAACTGTCGCAACACATGTTGAGAACAATTGAAGCTGATATAAATCTATTTCACTTGATGCCTGGCGTCAAGTGTGGACTGTCGCCTGCCGGAGCCACCGCCACGCAGGCGGCGCAGCTCGAACACGTCGCGCCATTCCGGATGACGCGCACACAGCAGGCACGCATAGCGCGAGGTGAAGTTGTTGTTCAGCTGGAACGGCTCACCATGAGCGAGATCCGGCGCGAGCCAGCGCAGCTGCTCGAACAGCGCCTTGACGCCGATCCGGCCGCCACCCGCCTCGACCCACTGAGCCGTGAGCCGCTCCAGCGCCTCGTACACCCAGGGGTGCTCGGCGTGAAAATCCTCAAACCGGTCGTCCAGCGTTGGCGCGCTCTCATCCGGCGGGGACTGTCGCCCATCGATCCCCAGCGGGAGTTCAACTTGTCGGTACACACTTCACCCCCACAACGACTGCGTACCGTCTGAACACATGTCAGAGTCACACCTTAGAGGCATTGCCCGGGATCCGCGCGAGCTGACCCATCACCAATCGGGGTACACCGGCCGCCGGCCACACAAGGAGCGATGCTGGAACGCACGACACATCTAGAAGACGTCTACCTATGTCTCCCAGAAAAGCCCCTTTACTTCAAGACAACTGATAGACGCAGCAAGTCAGGGCGTGCCAACATCTCACTCGTCGCCACAGGGCGGCCATATGAAGGGGTGGGGATCCATGACGCAGCAAGCACAGGAGTTCATCTCCGTACCGGTGCCGCGCGAGTACGTCACGAAGGTGTACGCCTACCTGGCCCAACTCTCGGGCACGGCACCTTCGCCGTCGGAGTCTCCCGTCGACGGCGACGCGGGAGTAGAGGAAGACGGCAAGTACCCCTATGTCGAGTGGAGCGTGGAAGACCTGCGCGAACTGACTGTGGCCCAGTTGTCTTCAGTCCAGGCGGTCGTCGACCTGCTGGATATCCTGGCCGAGCAGCCGGGAAACCCGGTGAGCTACACGTTTCTAGTGGACAGGCTCGCCGTCGAAAGGAACCAACTGCGCGGTTCCCTGGCCGCCTTCACCCGGGTAGTCCACAAGCGACACCGGCGAAGGAACTGGCCCATGACCTGGGAGGAAGGGGCTGGCGAAAATCCCGAGTACAAGTCTGAGTTCTTCTACACGGTGAGCGAGACCATCGCCGAGCGCTGGAAGGAAGTTCGCGCCGGGCAGTGATGCGCATGCCGGGGCTGCCTTGAGCAGGCAGCCCCGGTCTGTCCGCAGCGGTGCTGGCTATCGCTTCGGGCGTACGGTCAGTGCAAAGCCACCCTTCAACAGCTCCGCTGCGAACGCGGCAACGTCCTCCGCGGAATGCTCCCCCGGCCGGAACGTCCGCGCCTCCGGCAGCGGCAGCGGGGTTGGCTTGGGCTCGGACGAAGGCTTGCGGCCGCGGGGCTTGATCTGCTCCCGTTCGCCAGCCTTGATCCGGTCGATGCCCTCCTGAACGACGGCCCTGCCTCGCTGCTCCGCGCTATGAAGGACTGTGTCCAGCAGCCACAGCGGCGATCCGGAGATCGAGGCATCCTCGGTGACGAAGCTGCCGCGCACCCGCCACTGGTAGACGTCCATGTACTTCTTGCCGAAGATCCAGGGGATCTCCTTGAGCCCGACGACGTCCGGCAGGTCCGCCGCGTCGCCGACCTCGTAGCCGCCGGCGATGCCGGCCTTGTACTCCTTGAGCCGTTCCGGCGAGACGTCGCGGGCTCCGTCCTCGGCGAGACTGAGAACCGTGGGCAGCAGCCAGTACGGGTTGCCGGAGATCACGACGTCCGGTTCGCCCAGAACGCCGCGCGTCTTCCACAGCTGGGAGGTCTGCCGTTCAACTCCGAAGAGGAACGCGATCTCCCCGTGCCCCAGGAGATAGGGGAACCGCTTCGCTGCCACGTCGCCACCTTCACCATGCTTCATAAACGCAACTTGATGCATCAAGTCTAATTGAGGTCGCCCTGTCGTTACTCACCGCCCTCGGCAGGTCAATCGCGGACGGTGACGCCCTGGTCGCCGCTGTTGGGACCTGGGCCCGCAGCCGTGGGGCCATGTCCTTGTCGCTGACGGTCATCGACGGAGACGAACCTGCTCGTCGGCCCCATCGGCACATGAGCTGCCTGGCCACGGGAGAATGGGAATCCCGACCGTATAGCCCGGCACAGAGTCGTGAGCAGCATGGCATGTCCCTCCGCTCGTAGCGCTCTGTCCCGCCAGCACTGCGGGCGCAGAAACGCTGGAGGCACTTGCGGCGCAGAGAGCAGCCGCCTACTCTGGCTCCCTCTTTCCATTTGTGGAACAGCGCCCCGGGATCTGACTCGCACTCTGCCCGGGGCGCTGCCGCGTTCAGGACGCGTCACTCCAGGATGTGGACGAGGAACCACGTGGCGAAGCCGGTCCAAGCGACCGCGAAGATCGCGCGGCCCGGGCGAGTGTGGACGCGGAACCACGCGCGGACGCGCTCGGACAGCGTGTCGCCGTCCTCGGCGTCGGCGAGGGCGAGCAGTTCATAGGCGGCGCCGAGCGCGAGCAGGGCGGCCCAGATCAGGTCGGGCGTGGTCAATCCGTTCTCCTTCTTCTCCGCGCTGCTCTGTGATCCGGAGCCGTCAGCGACCTGCCGCCGACCAGAGGGCGACGCCCAGGGCGGCGAGGCCGGTGAGGGCGCTGATGGTGGGGAGCGGCCAGCGGGTTCGTTCGAGGGCCGTGACGCGGGCGTCGAGCTCCTCGACGTCCTTGTCGATCTGGTCGGAGCGCTGGACCAGGAGGGCGAGTTGGCCGTCGATGCGCGCCAGCCCGACTTCGAGGGCGCGGCGGAGTTCGGCGAGCTCCAGGGCGATCTCTCCGTCGGGCATGGCGGCTGCTCCCGTGATCAGCGGATGGTGATGGAGGCGGGGTCGGTCTTGGCGGGGAGCCACGAGGCCGTCCCCGGGCGGCCGAACAGCGAGCCGACGGCACCCTTGAGTACGGCGAGGCCCGCGGGGATCGCGGCGATGGCCGCTGACTCGAGCGCCGACAGGGTGACGACGTTGGTCGTGCCGGACGCGAGGAGGAGGCCGAGGAACGCCTCGATGTACGTGAGGACGGTGCGCTCGCCGATGTCGGCGAGGAGCTTGGGGGTGCGGCTGGTTGGGGCCATGGGGTGGAGGAACCTCTCGACGTGGGGGTCAGGGCTTGGGGACGCGGAGCTTGGCCCAGCTGGTAGGGCCCGGGATGCCGTCGGCGTCGTCGCCGGAGAAGCCGAGTTTGCGCTGCCACGCGGCGTACGAGCGGCGGTCGGCGTCGGTCCAGCGCGGGCCGGGGCCCTTGGCGTACTTGCTGCATCCCTCGGCCACGAGCCGCTTGCCCATTGCCGTGATCAGGGCGGAGCGTCGGCCGGTGCGGAAGTAGGCGGGGCCGGGGAACGGGGCGTACGTCGGCTTGTCGTCCGCGGGCTTCGGGATCGTCGGCTTGCCGTCGAGGAGGTCGGCGACGGCGTCGCGGAACTCGTCCATCGCGATGCCGGCGGGGTCAGGCTTGCCAGGCTGCCACTCCTTGTGGGCGATGACCGAGGGCGCGGTCCAGCCGTGGGCCCGGCACAGGGCGGCGCTGACCTTGTGCATGGCCTCCAGCTGGGCCGGCGGCCACGTCTGGCCGCTGCCGGTGTTGATGCACTCGAAGCCATAGAAGCGCGCGTTGCCGTCGGTGTTGGCCTCGTTGTTCGGCGGCAGGGGCTCCTCGGCGATGACGGCCCTCAGGACGTCGTCGTCGCCGCCCCCGGCGTGGTTGGTGCGGCCGTAGCCGACGAGGTGCACGGTGCCGGAGCGGTCGATGACCCCGTGGCACAGCGGACCGGGGAGCGAGGTGTACCCGGTGCGGCAGATCTCCACCATGCCGGCCTCGGTGGAGTACGGACCGGTGTGGTGAATCATGACGCCGTGGACCGGGCCCCAGGCGCCCTTGTGGTTGCGGTTGTGGGTGCGCCAGCTGCCGTGCTCGACGACGCGGACGCCGGACTTCTTCAGGACGGCGAGGAACTGGTCTGCGGACAGGGGCTGTGCCACGGTGGGACGCCTTCTCCCCCGCGCCTCCGTGCTGTGAGTCCGGCCAGGCGCCACCTGGCGGTCCCTCGGGGGCTGCACCGTCTGGTGCTGGTGAAGCGTGGAGGACGGAGGGTCGCCCAGCGGGCGGAGCCTAATGCATCGGGCGTTGCTGTGTCCCACGTATGAGACGAACGGACCTCCGATGGCTGTGTTGCTGGGATCGTCTCCAGTAGGCAGACGCACCCGTGGGTGGAACGAGGGGCGGATCGATGGGGAACTCAGCTGACTGTGACGGAGCGCGGCCCCAGAGGGACAGGCTCACGGCACCGGCAGCGGTGTTGCGACGGCTTCCTGGAAGGGCGCGACCCCACGCGGAAGCTCTCCAGGAGTACCAGGATCTCAACACCGAGCGCCGTAGCCACATCCCGAGGGCACTGTGGCCGTTCTTGGCGCCGACCCCGGAGAAGTTCTACCGCTGGCGGGTCCAACTCGACTGCGGCTGCGTCGAGGAAGTCCTGACGTACGGCAAGGAAAAGTTGCCAGTCGAGCAACAGTGGCACGATCTAGTGCATAAAGTACGGCTTCCGGCCGGGCAAGTGCTCTGCTTCCACGACGACTCGCCACCCGAGCCGTACCGGAAAATTGTCGAGTGGGGAGAGCGCAAGGAAGTGTCCTTCCCCGCCGATCCCGTCGAACCACCCGACTGGATGGACGCGAAGGCGTGGGCCCTTATCCGCCACGAAGAGCCGCGCACTTCGGCGTTCTGGACCGTGACGCTCTCCTGCGGCCACGCCACGGAGGTGATGGCCCCGGACCTTGAGTGGAAACCCGCTGACGGTCCCCAACGGGCCAGCAAAATGAGCTTGCGGAGGATGAAGGCGGCGTACGAGGAGCTGTGGGCATCGGATCCCGACGCTCAGGCCGAGAGCGAGCGCGAGCACACGAGACGAATGCTCGCGGACGGCTGGCCGTGCCCAAGTCCTGAGAACCTCTGCCGCACCTGCACTTGGGCCCGGTGGATCGTGGCCTACCAGCGCATCGGCTGGCTCGTTCCGCGGCAGCCAGAGCCGAAGCGACCGAAACCACCGTCTCGTACAGGGCTTCAACGCCGTCTCCGTCAGGCCGAGGCCGAAGCCGAGAAGCTACGGAAGCAGCTTGCTCAACTCGGCGGGGAGGATGCCTCAGAGGCAGGCAGTTGATGGAAGACGGAGCAGGCTTTAGCGCCGAGATCGGAGAGGGCGCGTGGTGGCCAGAGGGGTCCGGGCACAGCACCCATCGACGGCATGGATGGTGGTCACTTCGTGTACGTGACCCGGAGCTTGGGTGGGTAGCTCTGACCGACGCCCTGGGCGCGGCCGTAGTAGGTCTTGTCGGAGTTGTTCGGGTCCAGGGCGATGCCGCGCCAGCTCGTCGAGTCGAAGACCGAGGTGATGTCGACCCACTTGCCGACGTTCTTGCCCCAGCTGATCGTCTTCGCCTCGCTGTCGGAGCTGAACGTCGACGGGCGGGACGTGTGCTTGTGGGCCTTGATGATCGCCTTACCTCCGCTGTTGTAGTACCAGTGGTCGAAGTAGATGTACACCTCGGCCTTCTGGATGGTGGCGCCGGACAGGTCGGTGGCGAGTGCGGAAGGGAAGCCGATCAGGCTCGCCTGCATGCCGTTGGTGGAGCTGTAGTAGCCCTGCAGGCACTTGCTGCCGTAGTACGAGTTGTACGAGCCGCGGTTTGCGTACGAGCCGGACCAGGAAGCCGCGTAGGTCTTGGTGTAGGTCTTCTTCGGCGGAGTCGTCGTTCCGCCGCCCGTGTTGTACTGGCCGGTCCCCGGGATGTGCGGGCCCAGGTCCTCGATGTACATCAGGCCCGGGTAGCTGGTGCCGCCGAACAGGCGCACGGTCTGGCCGCTGGGGCCGTTCTGGCAGCGGAAGGTGACCAGCAGGCGGCGCAGTCCGGCGCCGAAGGCCGCGCCGGAGCGGATGGTCTCCAGGTGGATGCGCCGGTAGCCGGCCGTGGGCATCGGGTAGATCGCGGACTGGATCTGCGGCGAGGAGATCGACGGAGTGTTCGCTCCGCCGTCCTTGAGAGCGAGGACGAGCTCGCCGCCGGACGCGGACGGGTCGGCGTAGCAGTCCAGGACGACGCGGTACATGCGGCTGGTGTCGGCGTCGAAGGACAACTCGACGAAGCCGTAGTCCGTGGTGCCCGCGGTGACGGAGGTCGCCTGGTAGTCGATGGCGACCAGGCCGCGGGCGAAGCCGGACAGGTAGGTCTCGATCGGGTCGCCGGCGATCGTGAGCCTGCCCGCGACGGAGAGGTCCCCAACACCGGTGTTGCCGTCCTGGTCGATGGTGGCGACAGCGGTGCCGTTGTTCGTGAGCGTCAGGTAGTTGGGTGTGCCGGTGGTCAACGAGACGGCTTCGTCGCCGGCCTCGTCGTACAGGCGCAGACCCTGCGGGGATAGTTCGGCGCGGACCCCGCCGCCGGGTGTGGAGAGCACGGCGCGGCATTCGAGGTTGTCGAAGTAGGCGATGCCGGTGGTGGTCTCGCTTCCGTTGGCGTCGATCCCGACCCGGACGTTGACCTTGGTGATGTTCGGGGGGACGGTGACGATCTTGGATATGCGCTGCCAGCTGCCGTCGGTGACGGGAGTCGAGAGAGCGATGCCGTCGGAGCTCACTCGGGTGCCCGCCTCGTCGTAGAAGCCGGCGTACAGCATCACCTTGGCGCCGGCGAAGTCGGCGGAGGTCTTGTAGTCGGCGGCGAGCCAGTAGCGCTCGCCTGGTAGGACGGGCGAGGTGGCGTGCTGCAGCCACCGGTAGGTGTTCGGGCCGGGGGTGATGCGCAGGCACTTCGCCGAGTTGTTGCCACCCTCTTCGACCGCGTATTCGGGCTTCCCCTCGATGGCGGCGGCGATGATGCCGCTCTCGTACGAGGGGTCGGCGACCAGGTTTCCGTTGGTGCCGATCGCGAGCCGAGACGCCGTGAGCGAGCCTGCGGCGATGTGGCGGGCGGTGAGGGTGTTGGTGGCGATCTCGTCGCCTGTCAGGGACAGCGCCATGACCTCCCGGGCCGTGATGGTGTTCGCCACGATCTTCTCGCCGGTCACGGATTCCGCGGCCAGTTCCAGGGCGCCGATGGACTCGGCCAGCACCATGCCCGCGCCGATGACGGTACGGATCTGGGCGTTGTCGAAGTCCGCGGTGCCGACGGTGGCCTGGAAGTTCTGCAGCCATACGGTGGCGGCCACGGTCCCGGCCGGGGCTTGGGCCTGCTGGCTGACGGTGGCCCAGTCGGCGCCCGGGGTGGGGGTGGCGATCGCCGTGCCGTAGTCGAGCACCGTGCCGGCCGCGTCCTGCCAGCGCAGGTAGAGGCGGAGGGAGTCCCCGGCCCAGTCGGCTGAGGTGCGGTAGTCGAAGGCGAGGAAGAACCGGTCCCCTGGGGAGACGGCCAGCTCGGTGATCAGCAGGCTCCGGGATGTCGGCTCACTGCTGGTGCCGTCGACCCGCAGGCCGCGAGGGGAGCCGTTGCCCTCGGTCAGCCGCCACTCGGCGGAGGAGGAGACGAGCTGTTCGGTGAAGGCGCCCTCGAACGAGGGGTCGGGCATGAGGTTCCCGGTGCCGATGGCCAGCTGGTTGTGGCCCACCGCGCCGATCCGCAGCTTGGCCTGGGAGACGGCATTGTCGGCGAGCGCGGTCTCGTCGACGATGCCGTCGAGGACCTCCTGGGCGACGACCTGTGCCGGGCCGACCGGCCCGCTCTGGGCGGACGGGGCGGAGGCGGTGCCGGAGGTGTTGCGGGCCAGCAGGCGGACGTACAGCCCCTCGTCGGTGGGGATGGTCAGGGTGCTGCCGAGCGGCGACTCGAACGTGCCGCGCAAGGTGGCCGGCGTGGGGATGAAGTTGTCGAGCGTCGCGGCGTGGACCTCGATACGGGCGAAGTCCAGCGGCGGCGCGGGTGCGTCGGTGAAGACCCCTTCCCATGTTGCCGACACGCCTCCGAGGACCGGAGTGACGGTGGGCTGGCTCGGGGTGGGTGGCGGTGGGGCGTTGACGATGTTGACCGCGGTGGTGCCGTCCGGCTGCTGGCCGATGACGGCGCGCAGGGAGCCGGTCTCGTCGTACACGTCGAGCGCGCCGTTCTCGATGGAGGAGTAGGCGAGTTGGGAGGTTCGGGTCTGCTGGGCGAAGCGGCGCTCGAGGTCGGCGATGCGGGCAGCCAGCCGGGTCAGGTCGTTGGCCACGTGAGTCAGCTCCCGTAGGTGAAGCGGTCGGCGCGGGCGAGGGTGAGGGTGATGCGCTCGGGGTCGTCGCCCTGCGGCGGGCGCAGGGTCCAGCCGGTGACGCGGCACCAGCCGTCGTAGTCGGTCCACTGGTCGTGGAGGGTGACCCGGACGTCGTCGCCGATCTGCCAGGATCCGACCGGGGCCGAGGGGTGGTCGATCACCTCGATCTCCGTAATCTCGCCCAGGACCTGGCGGGCAGTGCGTTCGGTGCGGGCCCGGGAGGCGAGCCGGTCGTTGCCCTTCTCCGCGGGAACCTCCAGGACGTGCTCCAGGCGGAGGCGTCCGTTGCGGATGGCGTCGATGGCGCGGCGACGGCCCCGGCCCTCGCCGGCACCGAGGGCGATCACGACCTGGGCGTAGGAGTCGGCGTCGTAGGTCACCGGGACGGTGGCGGCCACGTTGACGCCGCTGGCGAAGCCGATGTCGGTGCGGCGGGTACCCAGGCGGGGCCAGCCGAGCCGGATCCGCCCCACGGGCCGGCCGCTGGCCCAGTCGGTGGCCTCGGTCCATTCCGGGCCGCCCTCGATCTGTGTCATGTCGTCGATGACGGAGCCGAGGACCGGGGCCTCCCACCAGTCCGTGCGGTACGGCTCGGCCGGGGTGCCGGCCTTGGCCCGGCTGGTGGTCGGGTCCACGGTGACGCCGAGGTTCCCGTCGGGCTGGGACTGGGCGTATGCCCAGGTGTCGCGGATGACCTGGCACGGGTCGGCGTTGACGTACGGGCCGCGCCCGTTCAGGTTGCCGTGGACGTCGTGGCGGCGGTGCGAGTAGCTGCCCCAGCCCGCTGCCTCGATCGGGTACACCGAGCCTTCCGGCTCGGCGCGCCAGATGAGGCCGCCCCACAGCAGGGCGTTGTCCCGCTCACAGGTCAGCAGGGTGTTGCCCGGGTCGGCCTGGGAGGGCAGGAGGTGGGCGAAGCGCGGTGAGAGGCGGCCGGAGAAGTCTCCGGCCGCGTTGAGGAACAGGCTGAACTCCGTGTCGGACAGCGGCAGGTCTGTGGCGAGCAGGTCGCCGGTCAGGGCGTGCCAGGTGCGGTAGCGGTAGGTGGGCACGGCGTCAGATCACGCCTTCGGTGAACTCGATGTCCGCGACGAGGCTGGTGGCGCCGTCGACGCTCAGGTCCCCTGTCTCGATCTTGTGCATGAAGGTCTGCAGATAGAGGATCTGAGTGGTGCCGCGGATGGAGGCGGGGATGCTGATGCTGTCGGCCAGCACCACGGTGTTGCGGCGGATGCCAGTGCCCTGGTCGTCGTCGACGGCGGTGTCCTGGCCGAACACAGTGCCGAAGACGTTCTGCATCGTGGCGAACACGTCGGCTCGGGACAGCCGCAGTCCGGCGATCGTGGTCACCAGTTTGACGCTGGCCGCCCAGGGCGGCACGGCGATGCTCCAGCGTGCGGCGGTCGGCCAGTTGTGCCACTTGTCGTCGGAGTAGGTCAGGGTGCTGATCGCCCCGGGGAAGGCGGTGTACAGCTTCCGTTCGCGGCGTGGGTTCGCGATGCGCCGCACATCTTTGATCATTGAGTCGGTGATGACCGTGGTGTTGGCGGGGATGTCGATGCGGGCGAGCGGGATCGCGGTCATGCCGCCCGGCGGGATGGTGGTGCTGACCGGGACGTTGCTGACGATGTGGAAGTAGCCGATCTCGTCGGTCTCGGAGTTGCGGGTGCCCTCGTACTCGGGGTCTTCCACGCGCAGGCAGACCAAGTCGGATCGGGGGCTGGCGGCGGTCGGCGCGACGGGCACGACGGCGTCGCCGACGTTGTACTGCGTGTAGGAGCCCTGGCCCCAGGCGGCTCCGCGGATAACGGCCGAGCCGTCCGCGACGCGCACGCCAGCCGCGGGCGTGGACAGTTGCCGCACCTTGAGGTCGTCGCCCTCGGTCACGCCCTGGGAGCCGCGGGCGAGGTCGCGGACCATCATGCGGAAGGCCCTGGCCTCGTGGGTGCCCCCGTGGGTGAGCAGGGGCGGGTTGATCAGCGTCATCGGGGATCCTCCGGATTTCACAAGGCGGCGTAGGCAGCTCGCCAGGTCACGGCCAGGCGGGTGGCGCTGGTGTATTCGCGGGCGGTCCACCACAGCTCGCTGCTGCCGGGCGGGATGGTGAACGTGTCGAGGCGGGAGGCCGCCGACAGAGCGGGGGCGAGGTTGCCGGTGCCGTTCCTCAGCGCCCAGCGGGTGCCGGGACGGGTCTCGATGTCGATGTGCTCGCCGGTCTTGAGCGCGACGGCCAGCTCGAGGACGCGGCCGGTCTGCACGTGGCGGATGCGGGGGTTGGTGCACGGGCCGGTGATACGGATCGACGGCCAGGCCGGCAGGTCTCCGTCGTTGTGGACCCGGCCTCGCCGCTCGTCGGGGATCGCCACGCCGGTCGTCAGCGGGGCGACCAGCGGCGCGCGGAGCCCGCCCAGGCCGTCGGCGGACAGGGCCAGCGTCAGAGCGGAGGCGTCGTCGGCGTGGAAGCGCGGGTCGAGCGCGGCGAACTCGATGTCCAGGGGGATCCAGCCGTGCAGCGTGCTCGACGCGCTGGCGGCCTCCACGCGGCGCAGCCGCCCGTACAGGCGGCGCGTCGTACGGCCCGGCCAGCACAGCCGCAGTACCGTCTGCGCTCCGGGGCCCGTACGCACCGCCGGGTCGTCGGCCGCGCGGTGGAGGCGGGCGAGCAGGTCGAGGGCGCGAGCCGGGTCGCCCGGCGTACGGATGCCGGCCTCGATGCGGACCGTACGCGGCCCGTACAGGTCGACGCCGGGGAAGGCGCCATCCCCGGCGGGGTTGTCCACATCCTGTGTACGAAGTTCGGGGACGCCCAGCCCCTCGACATCTCCGACTGGAATGTCGGTTCCAGGGCCGAGGACGACACCGGCGACCTCGATCTGCCACTCGGTGAGTTCAGGCATCAAAGTCGGCCTCCTCTCTGGGCGTTGCGGAGGCGGCGCATGACCTCGGCGCCGATCTGCTGCGGGGTGGCCTGGGTCGAGGTGACGGTGACGGGCATGGTGCCGATGAGCGGCTGGCGTTCGCGTACGACGACGACCTGGACCGGTCCGGCCGGGCGGGCGTCGACCGTGTGGACTGGAGAGGGCGCGGCCGGCGGGGCGGCGAGCTGGAGGCCGAAGCGCTGGGCCACATCGGCGAGGACGGTCGTCGCGGCGGCGCGCTTGGCCGGCGCGAGGGGGATGAATGCCTCGCCGCCCGTGCTCGCCTCCGCGAACTTGATCAGCGCGGTGGGCGAGGAGTAGACGCCTGGCTCCCAGATTCCGCCGTTCGCGTACGCCAGGCCCTTGTTGGCCTTCGCGAGGTCGGAGAGGAACATGGTCGCGCGGGCGCCGAGCGCGGACCGGATGCGGGACTGGCCGAGGTTGCCGACCTCGATGATCCGGTCCTCCTCCAGGCCGGTCGTGTCCGCGACCTTGTGGATGCCGGTGGTGCTCGTCCTGACCGCGCTGATGATGGTCAGCAGGTCCGTGAGGTCCTCGGCCGCGAGGGTCTTGGCGGCCGCCCTCGCCACATCGTTGGCCTGCCGCGCCCGCTTCGGGTTCTTCACGGCCTCGGCGGCCAGCTTCTCCGCCGCCTCGTCGCCCTGTTCGGCGAGTCGCGCGGCGAGGTCGCCGTAGCCGAGGGAAGCGAGCTTGGCCAGGTTCTGCTCGAAGGTGCTCTGGTCCTTCACGGTCTGGCGGAGCTGTGCGGTGAAGTCTCCGAGGGTCGTCTTCGCGACGAGGCCCAGCCGTTGAAGGTCGGAGGCCATCTCCTTGAGGTACTTCGACGAGCCGGTGGCCATCTTGTGGGTCAGCTCGATGCCGTCTTCGCCCATGGCTTCGAGTGCGTCGGCCACGTCCTGGCCGGCGCGCCGGGCGACGGTGCGCAGGTCCTTGCGCCACCGCTCGGTCCGCCTCATCGCCTTGTCGAGGTTCTTCTCGAACCTCCCCAGGTCGAAGACCTCGACCTCCTTGCCTTTCCGCTTTACGGTGCGCATGGAGTCCGACCGGATGGACGACACCGACACCAGCTCGCTCCTGCCACCGGAGGGGGCGTACGCCCAGCCGGACAGGCCGCCGTCCGCGTACCAGGTGACGTCGCCGCCGAAGCGCCGGACGACCTCCTCGACGATCGTCTTGCTGCGGGGGCGCTTGCTCGCGGCGAGCGGTACGTACGCCTCGCCCTGGGTCTCCGGCTCGGCCCACACCCGCCAGGAGCCGGCCGGGGCGATTTGCGCGACGTGGTTCTCCCGGACGCCGCCGACGACGTAGTACGAGACGACGGCGCCGTCCGCGTAGGAACCCGGCGTGCGCCTGTTGAGGTTGCGGGTCTCGCCAGTGGGCGAGACGAGGTACTGCTCGACACGGCGTGTCGTGATCGTGACTGTCTTTCCGCGCAGGCTGTCGATCGCTCCCTGGATGGTGCCGAGGGCGCTCAGCGGGGGCTGCACCGGGACAGTGATCTCGGCCTTGCCCTTCGGCATGTTCGTCACCTTGAAGCCGAGATCCTCCAACGCCTGGCGGGCTTCGGCTGTAGGCGCGCTAACGGTGATCGTCTTGGCGTCGGGGCTTTTGATCAGCTCGGCTTCGACAGTCCTCAGGCTGGCGATCGCGCCGACAGTCGCGGCGTTGACCTTGACCGTCTTCCGGTCGGGGGTCTGCCCGAGCTGGTCAATGAGCGCCTTGAGCGCGTCGCGGGCCGACTTCGTCGGTGCCGTGATCTTGATCTGTCGGGTGCCGGCGACAGTCTCGATCGTGAAGCCAAGCTCCTCGAGGTCCTTCTGCGCCTGCTCGCTGAGGGAGTCCACGCGGATCGTGGACTGCTTCGGGAAGCGGTCGAACTCGGCCTGCACGGCAAGGAGATCCGCGAGCGTGGAGTCCATGCCCTCGGTCTCCAGCAGCAGCGACACCTTGGACGGCAGCAGGCCGAGGCTGTCCGCGACCGCCTCTGCCTGCTCGGGCAGCAGCCCGTAGCCCTGGGCGGCTTTGACCGCGGCCGCGCGGGCCTTGTCCATCTGCTCGCGGGCGGCGGCCAGGGACTCGGGTAGCGACGTGCCGTTCTGCTGGGCGAGGGCGTACGCCGAGACCGCGGCGTCGGCGGCGGCGTCGCTCAGGGACGTGAGGGACTGGTAGAGCTGCTGGCCGTTGCGGGTCGTGGTGTTCAGCGTGCCGTTGTTGTTCAACAGGGCCTTGCCGTACCCGTCGGCCTTGTCGATTCCGTCGTCCAGGGCCTCGTTCACGTTGAGGATGGCGCTGTTGACGCGCGCCTCGGCGGCCTGGAGGGAGATGCTGCCGCCGGAGAGCAGATCGAGGGCGTCCTTGAGCGCGCGGGTGCGGGTGTCGGCGTCGGCCGTCCGGTCGGCCAGGGCACCGACGGCGGCCTTGAGCTTGTCGTAGGCGGTGACGCCCTGACCGGTGCCCCGCTGAGCTTCGGCGAGGTCCTTGGCGCGTTGGACGGACTCGTCCATCTCTCCCTTGACGCCGTCCAGGGCATCGGCGGCGTCCTGCGCTCTGCGGCCCAGGACGTCGTAGCCCTGCCAGGTGTCGCCGAACTCGTTGGTCTGCCACACGTCGTCGTGCGCGTCGGCGACTGCCTGCAGCCGACCCTGGAGGCCATCCAGGGTCTGGCCCTGTCCGAGGTAGGCGTCGGTGAGCTCGGACAGTGAGACGCCCGCGTTCTTCATGACGTCGACCAGGCGCTGGCCTCCGTCGGCCGTCTTCGTGTCCATCAGGAACTGCGCGGCCTGGGCTCGGACGTTGGCGTCGATGGCACCGTTGGAGGCGAGCAGCGCCTCGGTCAGATCGCTGATCCGCTGTTCGTGCGCGGCCGCCCTCTCGGCGGCCTTCTGCTGCCGGTCGGCGAGAAGGCCGAGCCCGACGGCGACACCGGTCAGCGCCAGCCCCCAAGGGCCGCCCATGACGCCGACCAGACCGCGCATCGCGCCGGTCAGGCCGGTGCCGGCGGCCCGGGTGATGCCGCTGAGGGTGCCCCGGAAGCCCGATCCGGCCGTGGACGCGGAGCGGAACGAGGCCGTCATCGCGCCGATGACCGGGACCCGGGTCTGCAGGACCGCGAAGGCCGCTCCGTAGCGGGTCACCGACTGCCCCGAGGCCGTGGCCAGAGCGCGCTGTAGGGCCATCTGCTGGTTGAGGGACTGGAACGCCCCGGTCACCCGGCCACGGACGGTGGAGGCCAGGTTGGACATCACCGGGCTGACACGGCGAGCCAGCAGCATGGCGAGAATCGCCGTCTGGACAGGGCCGGGCAGGGAGCCGAACCCGGAGACCAGGTTGCCGATGATGCTCCCGATCGGTACCAGGACGCCGGAGAGGTACGCGACCGCAGAGGCAGCGGCGTCCAGCACCATCACGACGATGTCGAGGGAGTTGGCGGCGCCGTCCGACTCGTCACTCACGTCCGCGAGAGCTCTGCCGATGGGGCTCAGCCCGTCCGCCAGGTTGTCCAGCACCGTCATCAGGGCCTTGCCGACGTTGATGAGGAGGTGCAGCCCGTCGGCGAGGGCTTCTTCGCCCAGGGCCTTCAGCGGGCCGAGAAGCTGCTCCGCCTCGTCGATCAGGCCACCCAGGCCCTGGTGGGCCCGCTGCCTGAGCTCGGGCCCGTACAGGGTCGCCAGATCGTGCCCATACTCGATGGCGGTAACGAGGTACGGCGTCGCGGACGACAGGCCCTGCGTCATGAGCCGGGTCACGTACTCCAGGCCCGGTGCCATCGCGTCGTACAGCGCGAGGCCGGTCTGCCGCGTCTGCTTCCGCAGCAGCGTCATCGCACCCGCCAGCCCCTGGCCGCGGGCGGCGGTGATCTGCGCGGCCGCGCCCGTCTCGCGTACGGCGAGGTTGAGCGCGTCGAAGGACTCGGTGCCCTGGTGCGCGAGCGCGATGGCGCCGGACATGGCGGGCTTGCCCATCGCCCTCTTCACCGCGGCGGTGAAGTCCTGCTGCGACATCTCGTGCTGGGCGCGGCTCAGCTCCTCGATGACGTACCGCAGGCCCTTGAACCGGCCCTGCGCGTCCCACGCCTCGATGCCAAGGGCCTTCAGCCCCCTACGCATGTCCTTGGTGGGCGCGGCGAGGTTGGCCATCATGCCGCGCAGCGCGGTGCCGGCGGTCTGGCCGAGGATGCCCGCCTTGCCCAGCATGCCGACCGCGGAGGCGGCGTCCTCCATGCTCACGCCGAGGCCGGCGGCGACCGGTCCGGCGTACCGCATGGCGTAGTAGATGTCGATGATGCCGCCGGAGGCGTTGTTCGCGGTGGCGGCGAGGATGTCGGAGGCGCGGGCGGCTTGGTCGGCGCCGAGGCCGAACTGGTCCATGATGTCGCCGAGGTAGCGGGCCGAGTCGGCGGCGTTGACCCCGGCTGCGGAGGCGAGCTGGAGCGAGGCGCGGGTTGCGGAGATGGCCTGGTCGGTACGGAAGCCCGCCTTCGCCAGTTCCACCATCGCCTCGGCGGCGTCGGCTGCGGTGGTGGTCGGGAGGGTCAGGTCGTTGCCGAGTTGGTTGGCCATCCAGGCGGCGCGCTGCATCTGCCCGGCGGTGGCGCTGGTCACCGCCTGGAAGATGTTCATCTGCCGCTGGTAGCGGTTGCCCTCCTCGACCAGCTGGCCAGTGCCCAGGAAGAGCGCCCCTCCGGCGAGGAGGCGGCTGAGCGCGCCCGCCTGCCGGCCGGCGCCCTTGAGGGAGCGCTCCAGTACGCCGGCGTCGCTGCCCGCGCGGCGCAGGCGGTCGCCGGTCTGGCCACCCCGGGTGCCGAGGGCCCCGAGGCGGGCGGCGGTGGCCTGGGCACGCGCGCCGAGGAGGTCGACCTGCCGGGCGGTACGTCGGCTGGACGCGTCGAGCGCGGCGAGGCGGCGGTCGAGTTCCCGGGTGCGGCGGCCCAGGTCGCGTGCGGCGTCGGCGGCCGAACGCAGCCCGGAGATCAGGCTGTTGGCCTGCGCCGTCAGCTGGACGGTGAGGTTGTACGTCGCCATCCGGCCGGATCACCGCCCGTTCGGCGGGTCGTCGCCATGCAGCGCGTCGTACGCCTGCCGGGGCAGGAGGGTGATCTTGATGCCGTAGCCGGGGCGGCCCTCGGGTACCTGGTCGCGCTCCTGTGCGATCAGCTCGCAGCCCGGGCAACGCACGGTGTCGGTGACGTACGCGTGCTGGTGGCCGCCCTTGGCCGGATCCCACTCCTCCGCCCGCGTACGGCAGTCCGGGCAAAGCGTGCGCTGCCACCCCTGCCAGGCCAGGGCCTTGGCCCGGTCCAGGTCGCTCCAGCGGCCGTCCCCGCCGAGGAGCCGCGAGTGCGGGATGCCGTACCGCTCGCACAGCTCCAGCTCGGCCCGCAGCCGCGGGTCGGCCGTCAGCCTTTTCCCAGGTCGGCGGCCTTGTCTGCCCTGCCCTCCTGCTGCACCTCCCAGGCCGCCTCCCACAGGGCGTTCGCGTCCGGCGCCGACCAGGAGTCGAGAAGCTCGCGGGCCTCGGCCTCGCTCATGCCGTCCGTGCTGGAGGCGGCGATCAGCGCGGCTGGGAAGGTGTCGGGGTTGAACGCGGCTCCGTCGGCGGCCTGTTCGTCGGTCGGCGGATGCGCGTGGATGAGCTCCTCGAGGACTGGGCGCGGCAGCGCGCGGAAGGTGAGGTAGACCGACGCCCTGTCGAGTGCCTCGCGCGCCGTCTCGCAGCGCTCGGCGGCGACGCGGGCCCGCTCGGCGAACACGCCGTTGCCCGCGTCGCTCTCGGCCAGCAGCCGGGCCCGGTCGGCGGCCCGTCTGGCCTCGTCATACTCTGTCCGGCGCGCTGCGTCGTCGCAGATCCGAAGAACGCGCTCTGGAAGCGAGCGGCGGCGCAGCCGCTCCATCTTCTGCTCCCACGACACCGCGCCCCTGCCCTCGGCGGCCATCAGGCGGTCCCCGTTGAAGCGGCCGGGACAGCGGCGTCGAGCGCCGGCGGGGAGGTGATTGAGAAGATCGCCTGGAACTTCGCCGCCTCGTTGCCCGCGTTGTACTGCGCGGCGCGGGACGCAACCTGCACAGGGAAGGTGTCCATCGACTTCGACCCGGGGACGTCGCCCTTGCGCAGGAAGACGACGAAGCCGATCGCACCCTTGGGCAGCAGGGTCTCGATGGTGTCGCTGAGCTGGTCCTCGTAGAAGGTGATCGAGGAGTTGTCGGCCTTGTCGTTCCCCGGGATCGAGGACGAGAAGGTCGACGCCATGTCCGGCGTCTCGATCGCCTCGTTCGTCAGCGACCAGCCGTCGACATCGCTGATCGCCTCGGTCAGATCGCTCGCGTTCGGCGCGGACAACTCCGCACGGGTGGGGATCAAGGTCTCGGCGGCGACATCCTTCAGCCAGAGGATCTTGGTGATGCCGCGCCGCATGAAGCGCTGCTGAGCCACGGGCACTCCCAGAAGGGTGCTGCGCCGGGCTCGTCGGCCGGGCGTCCGCGTGGCTCCGCGGTGAGAAGAGGATCAGGCAGGCGTCACGGTGATCGTGAATCGCTGCACGTAGGTAACGATACTGCCCTGCGAACCGTCAACCGGTTCTCCATCGGCGTCGTAGGTCAACTCGCGGTCGATCACGCGCATCCCGGGAACCACGAGGTGCCTCAGCCAGCCGGCGACCACCACCCGCACCCGGTCACCGAGCCACTGCACCTGATCGGCCCGCTCGCCAACGCTCGTCGCCTGGTACGTCCACGCCGCGTCGGCCTGCCAGTCGCCGAACGACGGACCGGAGAACTCACCGGGCAGGCTGTCGAGGATCAGATACGGGAAGGCCGCAGCCTGTCCGTCCGCCGTCCGCGGCAGCACTCCAAGCCCACACGGCCGCCCCGTGCCGACGGCGAACACGTCGACGAGCGCCCGCGTCAGCGGCAGCCGAGGCGGGCTCACCGCGGCAGCACCCCCTTGCGCAGGGCCTCCAGAAACCCGGGCTCGGTCTGCCGGAACGCGGGCTCGATGTGTGGATAGGGCGGCTGCCGGTACTGGCGCCCCAACCGGTCAGCGCCGACGAACCCGTACTCCAGCCGTCGCGACTGCGGCGCGTCCGTGAACACCACCGCGCTCACGCGCCCTCCGCCCCCGGCTGCTGTCACCTTCACGTCCCAGGAAGCCCGGTACTGGCCAGTGATCACGTTCGGCCCCGGCCGCCCAGAGGCGTTCTTCTGGATCCGCACCCGCAGCAGCATCGCGTGGTGCCGCGTGATCGCCCGCGTACGAGCCCGAACAGCCGCCCCCATCCCCGACAGCGCCGCCGCCAGCTCGATCGGGTCACGGAACGCCGTCGCGTCGGGGTGGGCGTTGGGGTGTGGGTTCACCGCCATCAGCCGATCACCTCCAAGCGCACGACGCGCACCACCGCGAACGTACCGACCGCGACCTCCGCCACCCGGAACCGGCGCCCGACGAGCAGCTCGTCGCGCGCGGACCGGGAAACACTCAACACGTCGCCGGGCATCATCGGCGGCGCCGACAACGGCAGCAGCGCCTGGTACGCGGTCGAACCGGGGAGCGCGGCGGGAGCCCCATCCAGGGGCGGGACGGGCGAAAGCTGTCCGGGCCGTACGATCGCCCCTGACCCTTCCCACAGCAGAACCGCCACCCCGTCTTCAGGCTTCAACGCTCCGGTCTGCTCGTCCAGTTCGTCGCCAGAGGCGCCGTCCGAATCCCGCCACAGCTGAACCTCGTCGTCGAGCAGCCCCTCCACGACCCGCCGCACCCCCGACAGATCAAGCGCCACGGGCCCACTCCGTCAACTGGCGCATCACCGCCGCCGTACCGCCGCCCGGCACGTTCTCCAGGTCCATCCGTGCCAGGGCCGCACGCTCCACCTCCAACGGGTCCAACGCCTCCAGAAACGCGGCGGCCGCCGGGCCGGGGTCCGGGGGCGCGCCGACCTCGACCCGAGCGAGGAGATCCAGTTCGGCGGGCCATGTCCCGGTCGGGCGCAGATGCAGCACCACGCGTGGCACATCGTGAGCATCAGCGTGCAGATCCACGGCAGCGACGTCCTCGCTCACGTCCCTGCCGTCTACAGCGAGGGCATACGCACGCCCGTCGAAGGTCATCTGGAAGCGATTCGGCGTCGTCACCAGCGGAGCCTAAGCTCCGGTTCGTCTCTATCAAGCCGAACGAGCTGCGCAGGATAGCCCTCCGGACACACCGATGGGCCAGTTTCCGTGTGTCCCAGCGTGCCGCGCGGCCGTGAACACATCGTGGCTTCATGACTGACGTCGTTCCCTACGCGGTCGCAGTACGAGGCGCGGCCGAGGTGCTGGTGAAGGCGCTGGTTCTCCGTGACTTCCTGCCGTCTCGTCTGGCTGCTCAGCGTGCCCACACCCCCGGTGGGCGCTCCGTTGAGGAACTGGAGGCCCTGATCGTCGAACGCCGAGCGCTGTCCATCGCCACCCGAATGTGCATGGCACAGGCGGACCACGGTTTCTTCTCTGGGGTTTGGGGCACCTCGATCGCCGGATCGGTCGACAGGGCCGGAGAGCTGATCCTTCGCGAGCGCGCACTCGAGCACGCCTCGCCGTCTGCGGCCAGTGCCAACAGTGGTCGAGCCGCACGGAGAAGGGCTGCACATGATCGGGCCGATGAGCCGCTGCCCGAACTCGCCTTCATGACGATCCGCGAGGTCGCGCGTGCAGCGTGGACCGAAGGACTCGGCCTCGCCAGTCTCGCTGAAGCGGAAGAACTGATCCGCGCTGAGCGTGCCGCCCGGATGGCTGAGTACCGAGGCAGACCCGCCCAGGTGTGCCCGTTCACCCGGCGCGAGTGCCATCCCCTCACGGGTGACACCTCCTGTCGCTGACAGCGGTGAGCGCCGGCCGTCACATCCCCTTGGCACCGCCCCTTTCCAGATTCGCCAACACCTGCTCGGCGACCTTGCGTGCCTGAGCGTTGAGGTCCGGTTCGGACACCATGTGAGCCGGCGAGTACCTCTCGATGAAGAGGAACTGACCGGCACCGATGTCCACCGTGAGCGACGCCCGCCAGTCGTCGCCGTACATCACCTGCTGGGCCGCACCGCGTCCCTTCACTGTGACCGGAACGGCCTTCGTGGGGCTGGGGTCCGTGCCGTCGGCTGTCGCCAGCAGGGCCTCCTCGTTCTTGAACATGGAGACCACGTAGCCGGCCGGGTTGTCCTCATCGGGGGTCATGGAGAAATAGCAGCTGACCTCGCCCTTGCCGGACATCGGCGTCGCCTCCCACACCCCGATGGCCTTCTGCTGGGCCTCTGTAAGTGTGGCTTCGCAGACGGAGCCCTCGGTCACTTTGCCGGTGTTTATGGGTGCTGTAGCCCCGTACTGCCCGGAGTTCGGCTTGGCGGACGTGTCCGGCTGCTGGTCGGACACGGCACACGCCGTCGCCAGAACGGCAAGCGGGACCACGGGCCACATGCGCAACTGCGGACGCACTTTTACTCCCTGTGGTTTCGATAGGACCACACCGTGGGCGTGGGGAAGGTGATCACCCTAACCAGTCACAAGTCGCTGACAGGGAAAGACCATTCGAATCCGGACCACGCGACCGCTCGAAGTGGCCAGATCCGCTCTCCAGCTCGCCCGTACCATGCCCCTCGGAGCTACTTTCGGACCTGGATCAGGGCGTGCGTTCCACTCGTACGCCAGGCCGCCCCGGACCGTTCGAGGTCATCCAGTGTTCCCTGCTGCAGGCCAGCGATGACGTCGGACTTCAGTGTGCGGAGGGCCGCGACGGGACCTGGGAAATAGGCGGTGAGCTCGGCGAACGATGTCGTGGCGTCCCAAAGGCGGTCACCCACCAGGCGACGGTAGTTGAGGTCGCCCTTCAGGATGGTGAGCGTGACGCCCGCGAACTCCTTCCGAAGGTCCTCGGGCATCTCCTCGTACGGCAGCGGAGCGCAGAAGAACGAGTGGGTGCGGACCTCCAGGCTTCCTGCCGCCATGCCCTTCCACAGTCGGCCGCCGATCCGGCCGGCTTCGCCGGGCGCCTCGGTGAGGCGGCGGAGGCAGTCGACCACGTCCGCGGTCATCGCGTCGGAGACGTAGTACGGGTAGGGCTTGACGTGAAGCACGACCCGCTCGGCATGCCGGTGTTCGAGGAGGTGGTCGATGAGGATCAGGTCCGGGATCAGCTCGCGTCCCGCGTTGTCGGCCACCACGGCGACGGTCGCGGAAGCTCCGGCGGGCAGGAGCTGCCACAGCGCGGCGCTGTCGTCGGCGACCAGCGCGGAGGTAGCGACCTCACCGGCTGGGGACTCCCCCGAGGCGCGGAAGCCGAGGTCCGCGCGGTTACCCCAGAGCGAGGCGTGGAGCAGGGCCGTGGCCCGCTCACCGGCCGGAGCGTCGGCGAGCGCGTCCAGGGCCCGGAGCTCCTCCTCCACTGCCTCGCCCCGTAGTTCGGCCTGCTTGAACGGAGCGAAGGGGTCAACTCCCTGCCACGGACCGGTACCGAAGTACCCGACCGCGGCGAGGAGCCTGCGGTAGAAGTAACTCTCCGCCCACAGGAATGGGGCGTCGTACCAGGATCGCCCGAAGTGCCCCCGCCCCCAGTCCGCCCAGCGCCCGTGGTCGGGTTCCTCAGGAGCCAGGGGTTCGACGACGCCGTTGCTGCTCTCGTCCAGCAGGGCGTCGAGGGCTTCGTGCTGCCGACGGCCGTACGGGAAGGCGTCCCGTACCTGCTGAATGAGGGCAGGGTGGCGCTTGGCCAGCACACCCCACGCGAACGAGCCGCGCTCGTTGCTCAGGATGACCGGCGCGGCGGCCGCAGCAGCTGAGCCGGAGGCAACGGCCGTTTCGCGCGAGGCGCGGGAGATCTTCTCTGTCATAGTGTCCAAGCCCTTCGCTTCTCTCACGTGTCCATGATCTCCAGAGCCAGGACCCCGGCCGCGCTCCCTACCAGCACCTCGCCCGTCGAGGGTTCGAAGGCCGCACAATGCAGCGAGGCGTCCACCCTGACCTTGGCGGTCTGCCGCTGCTCACTGAGCGACCACACGCGCACGGTCCCGTCCGCCGCGGCTGACACCAGGCAGTCTTCGTCGCTCATGAAGCCCAGCATGAGGATGCGGCCCGTGTGGCCGGAGAGGTGGGAGGTGAACCGGTCCGTCCCCAGGTGGCGTACCGCGATGTCGCCAGTCCCCGCACCGACCGCTACGCGGTTGCCCGGACCGTCCACGGTGACGGCGCGGGCCCAGCTGCTGGGGCTGCTGAACCGGCTCCTGAACTCCCCGGTGGGGGCGTGCCAGACGCGCACCGAGCCGTCACCACCGCAGGCGGCCAGGAGGTCTCCACTGTCGTCGAAGGAGAGCGACCGCAACCGACCGGCGTGCACGTCCTGGCTCCACAACGGCGTCCCGGTGGGGAGATCCCAGCACCGGATGTGTCCGTCGCCCGTGCTCGCGGCGATACGAGGCGTCGAACGGGCCATCGCCACGGCCCACGTACGCGGGGTGTCCTGGTTCAGGGTGAGTGACCAGGCCGTGTCGGGCAGCGACCAGACCCTGACCGCCCCGTCGCCGCAGGCCGCGGCGACGTGCTCCTCGCCGCAGGCCAGGGACCAGACGCGTCCATGGGCAGCGGGCAGCCTCCGGCTGACTGTCGCGGTCGTGGTGTCGATGACGTCAACGCCGCCGGCCCCGTCGCCGACCACGGCGGTACGTCCGCCGGCCGCGAACTGCGTGGACCACACGGTGTTGGAGCCGCTGGCCAGGGTCCTGAGCCTGCTCTTCCCCACGGTCCAGACGCGAACAGCACCGTCCTCGCATCCGGCGATCACGGTGCCGTCGCCCGTTCTGGCGAGTGAGCGCACCCAGTCCACGCCCTGTGGGAGTAGCGTCTCGCCCACCGGGCTCTCCGCCGAGAACGCCTGGATTCTCGGCTCCTCGGTGGCGGCGACTAGGACGTCGTCGTGCGGGGACAGAGCGACGGCGCGCACGCGCGCCTTGAGGTCCGTGATCCGGCGGACGAGCGCGAGTTTTCCGTCGGCCGTGTCCCACACGGCTACGGAACGGTCACCGGATCCGGAGGCCAGGAGCGAGGAGCCTGGGGCGAAGGCCACGGAGCGAACCCAGTCACGGTGTACCGCGCGTTCGTCCAGGAGGCGGCCGGTGCGCAGGTCGAAGAGGCGGACGAACTCGTCCTCGCCAGCCACGGCCACGAGCGAGTCGGAGTCCCCGCCGATCGCCACGGACCAGACGGGGGTGCCGGCTGCCCGCATCGTCCGCAGGGGCACGAGCCGCTCCAGGTCCCACGCGCATACGGCTCCGTCCTCGGCACCGGAGACCAGGACGGGGTCGGCTGAGGAGAAGGCGAGGCTGCGGATCCGGCGGTTGTGCCCGGGCAGCACCCCGACAGGTTCGCCGGTGTCCGTGCGCCACAGCCGGATCGCCCCGTCGTCTCCCGCCGATGCGAGGACCATCGCATCGGCGGAGAGCGCGGTGGCGAACACCCAACCGGTATGGGCCTCATGGGCTCGAAGGAGCCGACCCGTGTTCAGGTTCCACAGCCTGACCACCCCGTCCTCGCCACCCGACGCCACGAGGTCACGGACGGCGGACACGCTGACGACGGCACCAATGTGACCGCGGTCCGTTACTGCCGCGGAGTTCTCCTCCGGGGGCAGCAGCCACTTCGGGACGAGTACTTGCCCCTCCCCAGCGATGCTGCCCAGGGATCGGGTGGCCTCGGGCAGGGGTGTGCGGCGTAGCACGATCGAGAGCGTCGAGGCGATGTCGGCCGGGGACTCCAGCCCGCTCAGCAGGTACCCGGCGCCGGTCAGGGCACGGGCGGTCGCCCACACTTGGTGCTGCGGGTGGTCGACTTCATGCCGCCCGGGTAGGGCGTCGAGTACGGCGGCGTCCGCAGTCAACGACTGGTGTCCGACGAGTGCGACCTTGCGCATGACGTACGGAGGCGAGGCCAGCAGGCTGACGAGTTCAGCGTCGAGGCCGGCCTCCCGCAGGTGATAGGGAAGATGGCGCCACAGGTACCCCTCGTCCTCGCCCAGGGTCTCCCAGGCGCCGCCCGTACTCTGCCGGTACGCCTCCACCAGGGACCGGTGAAGCGTCGCCCAGTGGTCGCCGATCAGATGGCGCAGGTAGGACCGGAACACGTCGTGCAGCACGATGGCGTTCCGGTCGGCGAGGTAGGCACCGATCAGGGAGCGGTCGGACAGCACTCTGCAGAACTGCCGCACCACGTGGGGAGCCCATCCGTCCACAGTGCCCCACCAGCGAGTGAGTACTGACATGGAGATGGGCATCGATGGAGGGAACACGGCCAGCGAGAGGTACCGGTCCCGCAGGTCCGTGCGCCCGGCGATCGAGACACTCTCCGCAAGGCTACGGAGGCTGGACTCGAGCGCCTGTCCGATGGCGTTCTTGCGCTGGTCGGAGTCCCACACGTCGAACGCCTGAGGACCGTAGGCGCGGATCGCCGCGCTTGTCTCCGTGACGGCGCGACCGGCCGGGGCTCCGGAGCCGACCTCCTGCGAGACGTTCGCCCCGACGATCGACGCGAGCAGGGGCCACCCGCCGCACACGCCCGCGAGGCGCGCGGCCTCGGCATCGTCCAGGGCCCCGACGTTGCGGACGAGCAGTTCCCGGATCTCGCCTGGTGCCATGGGACCCAGACGCACAACTCGGGTGGAGCTTGGGCACACGCGCACGTTCCGCGTGGTCACGAGCCGTACGCAGTCCTCGCCTCCGAGCAGGAACGGGCCGAGGTCGGTGGCGGACCAGACGTTGTCGACGACGAGGAGCGCGCGTCGTCCTTGGAGCAGACGGGCGAGGTGGAATCCGGCCTGCTCGGGATCCGCGAGGGACGGGCGGTTGCCGTCGAGGTGAACGCACAGGTCGGAGATCAGCTCGACGACCCTGGCGGCCGTGCATCCCTCGCCGGTCTCCACCCAGAGGATCTCCGAGAAGGAGTCCCGGACTCGGGGGTCCTGGCACACCTGGGTGGCCAGCGTTGTCTTCCCGAACCCGCCGGGGCCGCACAGGGCAACCGTGGCGACGCTGCCGTCCTGCGCCGCCTCTCGAAGCACGGAGACGAGCCCTTCGAGATCTTCTGACCTGTGCACCAAGCCGGGCTCCGGAACGGGTATCGGGAGGTAGTGGTCCGGTGCCGACGCGACCGAGGGCGTTGGCATTCCGACGGAGTCCCAGAAGCGCTGCCGCACTTCCGTGTCGCTCCGTTCCAACGCCGTATCGAGTAACGCCTGGGAGTCCGGGGCGACGACGATCTCCTCGCCCCGAGCCTCCCAGTTGGACACCGTCCGGTCGCTGACGCCGAGGTAGGACGCGAAGCCACGCACACTCCGACGCGTCGCGAGCCGCAGAGCGCGCGCCTCCCGTCCGGTCCAGCGCTGCACTGTGGCCACCGAAGCTCCTTCGACCGACACCGACGACGGTAACAGGGTAGGGCGGTCTGACCAGCGGCGTAGGGCCTTCGCTGCGACGGGAGTTCAGCACGGATGCGACACCCGGGCCATCCCGGTCAGGTCGGGTCGAGGGCTCACCCGCCGCTCCGGCCAGCGACGGTGCTGCATCGCGAGTGCGACGCCACGGCAGCCCGCTGTCCGGCGACGCTCGGCAGTCTTCTCAGCGCGGAGCACCGCCGCTCCGCAGACGGCCGAGAGGAGTGGTCACAGCGTGACCGGAACTAAGAAGCGACAGGACGGCCCGGGGGACTGGTCCGGAGGCCAGATCGCCTACTACCAAGCGCGAGCCGACGAGTACGACGCCACGTACAGCACCCGCATGGACATGCCCCGGCTCGCAAAGGCCCTGGACTCGCTGCCGGTCGGCGGTGACGTCCTGGAGATCGCCTGCGGCACGGGCCAGTGGACGCGGTTGCTGTCCCGCCGGGCCCGCAGCTTGACCGCGTTGGACGCGGCGCCGGAGATGCTCCGTCGGGCTCGCGGCCGCATGCGGGGCACCGCGACCCGCTTCATCGAGGCGGATGTCTTCGACTGGGAGCCGGACCGTCAGTACGACACGGTCTTCTTCGCCTTCTGGCTCAGTCACGTGCCGCCGATGGAGATGGAGCCCTTCTGGGACCTGCTCAGGTGGGCGCTGATGCCCGGTGGTCGCGTGGTGTTCCTCGACGACTCGCCGGCGAAGGCGGCGATCGAGGACCGGGCGGACGGGATGCCGGTACCGACGGTCCACCGAACTCTGGCCGATGGTTCCCGTCACCTCGCCGTGAAGGTGCTCCGCGACCCCGCCGAGCTCTCCTCCCAGCTGAACGGTCTGGACTGGGAAACCCACGTCGAGGCGATCGACCGCTTCCATCTGGCGGGTGTGGCGCGTCCCAGGGAGAGCGCGTGACCACCATCGACGGCTACCCGACCCGGCCGAGCGTCCGCGCCGGTGACGTGGTCCGCCTGCACATCGCGACGTCCGCCCCGCGGTTCCACGTCGACTTCTACCGTTGGGGAGCGACGCCGGAGCACGCCGGGCACATCGAGTGGCCCGGCCGCGCCGCCTCCCCCGGACGATTCGACGCGGACTGGCAGTGGCCCGCGTACGAGTTCCTCGTACCTCCTGAGTGGCGTTCCGGGGTGTACATCGCGGTGCTCAACACCGAGCGCGCGTCCGGCATACCGTCGCTGGATGCCAGAGAGGCGCGCATCCTGCTGGTCGTCACCCCCTCCGCTCCCTCAGGCCGCAGGGCCCTGTACAAGATCCCGACCTTCACGTATCAGGCGTACAACACCGCAGGTGGAGGCAGCCTCTACAGCGCCTCCCAGGTCACGACGCGCCGCCCCGGAGGCGGTGTCGGCGGGCCGGTGAAGGGCCTGCCTGACGCGTACGACCCGTCGTCGCCCCGGCAGACATTCGCGCACTGGGACGCCCCCTTCATCGCCTGGATGGAGCGGAACCGGATCGAGGCCGACTACTGCACCGACCTGGACCTCCACGACGGGCTGCTCCTGCACGACGGATACCGCCTCCTAGTCTCCGCCGGCCACGATGAATACTGGAGCACCGACCTTCGACGCCACGTGACCGCCTTCCGGGACGCCGGCGGCCACATCGCCAACTTCGGAGCCAACACCTGCTGGTGGCGAGTCGGAGTCACCCCGGACGGAACAGCGCTGTCCTGCGACAAGTTCCCGCCCGGTGCCTCCGCCGACACCGACCCGGACAGCTCGTACGGGTGCCCGGACCACTGGTGGGAGTCGGAGCCGGAGAACGCCCTCCTCGGCGTGAGCTACCGCAACGGCGGTGGTCACTGGGACGGTACCCGCGCTCCCCTCGGGTTCACCGTCACGGATGCCGGCCACTGGGCGTTCTCTGGCACGGGGCTGAGGACGGGCGACAGTCTCGGACACGATGGGGCGCTGATCGGCTATGAATGCGATGGCGCGGCCTACGAGCCCGACGCCGCCGGCCGCCCGTGTCCCACCGGCCAGGACGGCACGCCCAAGGACTTCGAGATCCTCGGCATCGCCGAGCTCCCCTCGGACTGGAACTTTGCCGCTCGTGAGCCGTTGCCTAGTCCCCGTGCGGCCACGCTCGGCCTCTTCACCGCCGCTGGCACAGTCTTCACCGCCGCCACTACCGACTGGGCTCGCCTGCTGGCCACCGACCCCCAAGTGGCAGCGATCACCCGCAACGTCATCACCCGCCTCTCCTGACAGAAAGGATCGTCGTGTCTGGATACGTACGGCCGCTCAACGTGGTCGTCGGTGTTAACGGCATCGGCATGGGCCACTCCGTCAGGCAGAGCGTGATCGCTCAGTACCTCCGCGAACGCGGGCACGAGGTGCGGATCGTCACCAACGGAGCTGCACGCGTCGAGTACTTCCGGGACCTCGGCTTCACCGCGTGGGAGGGGTGGATGCCGACGCTTCTGGCCCGTGGGGACCGCATACATGCAAGCGACGCGATACGCGACAACATGCGGCAGGCACCCGTCGGCTTCACCAAGCACCTCCGCCTGCGGCGGATCCTTCGCGAGACTGGCGTCCCCGACGTGTTCATCACCGACTACGAGCCCAACACCCCGCGCCTGGCCTATCACTTCGGCCGACCGTTGATCTCCGTCGATCAGCAGAGCAAGTACCGGCACCTCAACCTGCCGGCCGTCGGCCGGTACGCCCGCACCGCCGACGAGCAGCGACTGCGCTACTTCGCACCTCGCGTCGACCGGTCCTTCATCTGCTCCTACGTTCCACTGGAGGCCGACGACCGAAGGCTGGAGTTCATCGCCCCAGTCATCCCCGACTCGGTGCGCTCCACTCCGGTCACCACGGAGCCCCTGGCCACGGCCTACTTCTCGCGCTACTTCGACCACGGCCCGGAAGAGTCGGTGGGCACCCTCGCCTCGGTCTTCCGCCAGTACGTGCCAGACCGCGCTCTGCGAATCTACGTGCAACCGACGGAGATCGGCAATCTACGCAAGTACGCCGACGGCAAGATCGAGATCTGTACGTTCGACCGCAAGGCGTTCATCATGGACATGGCGCGATCCGAGGCCGTCTTCTCCAACGCCGGCTTCAACCTCATCAGCGAAGCGTTCGTCCTCGGCAAGCCCGTCCACCTGGTGCCCCTGCCCACGTACGACCAGCACTGGTGCGCCAAGGTCGTCCGGGAAGCAGAACTCGGCACATCCGCGCTGCGCATCGACCGCGGAGCGATACTCGATTTCCTCAACCGCAGCCGAGAGCTTCGGGACAACGTCGTACGTCACCGGGATCGGCACCTCTCCTCCGACCCCCGGGAGCGGATCGCCTCGTACCTGGAGAGTCTGCCGGCGGTCGGCTGGCCGGTGCCCGCGCCGATCGCAGGGTAGCCGGGAATGTCGACTCCGCCGATTCCCTCGTACGTGGCGACCGCGGCGGTCGTAGCCGCCGTCGTGACCTGCTACCGCTTCGGTGTCTCCCCCGCGGTACGCGCTCTCGCCCGGTACCCCACGCCCTTGGCCGTGACCGCGGCCGTCACGGTCATCGCCCCTCTGTCCCTCCGGCCGTCGCCCCTGCCCGGGCCGCTGCACTGTTTCGTCGTCTCCATGATCGCCCTGCTGACCTGGCGCGGCACCACGAGCGACTATGACGTCACGCTGCCCATCGGTCCCCAGCGTCGGGACAAGCTGCTCCTCCTGTTCCTCGCCGTCACCTCGTGCCTTTGGGCCCCCGCCCTGTTGGCGTGGATCGCTGTGTTCTGCGGCATGCTGCGCGGATGGCAGCACCACGCGATGATGCCGGTGCGCCTGTTGAAGGTTTACCTCGCTTGGTTCCTCGTGACCGCGGTCCTTGCCCCGCCCACTTCCCACTCCACGGCCGGTCTGGTGCTGGTACTCGGCTGCGTCTCGCTGTCGCACTACGTCAAGCCGGCCTGGAGCAAAGCCCGTCTAGGTCCGCGCCCCTGGTCCTGGGCCTGGAACAACCGCACGCACTACCTCGTGGCCTCGGCGTACTCCTGGGGCTGGGCGCGCTTCCTCCCGTCCAGGACGGTATCCCGGCTCCTGCGTCGGGCGGGGGTCGTAGACCGTCCCGTCAACCTCCTCACGATGGTCGTGGAGGCCGCCGGGCTGGTCGCCTTCCTCGACCGCCGGCTGCTGATCGCGATCCTGGTGGCGACCGCACTCTTCAACCTCGTCGTCGCCCTCGCCTCGGGCATCATCTTCTGGGAGAACATCGCCGCCAACATCGGACTCGCGACGGCCTTCGGGTTGCTTCCCGAAACGGGGTATGACACGGCCTTCGGGTGGCCCGCCGCGCTGGTCGCGCTCACCGTGATGTTGCTCAGCACCGCTGACCTGCTGTGGCAGCCCTGGCATCTGGGGTGGTGGGACGCGCCCTTCACCGCCCGCATCCACTGGCAGGTGGAGACCGTCTCCGGCGCGACACGGGGTCTCTACAACGACTACATGTGCCCGTACGAGCGCGAGTTCGGCCGCGTCGAGGGCTACTTCCTGACGGACGAGCCTGTCCTCCACGGACACCTCGGAATCGTCTGGGACCAGCGGCTCCGGGATCTCCTCGTCCAGGCCCGCGGTGACCAGGACCGGCTGCACCAGCTCAAGCAGACCTACGGCCGAACACACAGGAACGAGGAACGGTCGGCCGAGCACGTCGCCTTCCTCACCTCCATGTTCACCGGGCTCAACGCCGGTACTCGGAAGAGCCCCCTGCCCCGGTGGCTGCGTCACCTAAAGGCACCCGGGGGCCAGCTCTACCGGTGGGGCGATCTGCCCGCCTACCACGGCGAGGAGCCCGTCCGCCGCATCACCATGCGCTACGAGGAGCGCTGCTACCTCCCCGAAACCGGCGACTTCGTCCTGCTCGCCGATCGCGTCGTACGGGAGATCGACCTCAGCGCTCCGATGACCAATCTGGAGGACAACACCACATGCGCAAGATCTTCGTCGACTGCGGCGCCAACCTCGGAATCGTGCTGAGGCAATTCATGCATGAGCTCCCGGACCACGACTTCTACGCCTTCGAGCCCAACCCGACCCTGCTCCCCTCCATCCGCGCGAACGTGGAGCGAGCCCAGCACGCCGGACTGGTCGAGGTCTCCCCCAGCGCGGTGTGGACCGAGGACGGGACCATCGACCTCTTCCTCGGCCACCACGAGAGTTCCACCGTGATGCCCGGCAAGCGGGTCCCGCCCATGTACGACCAGCAGATCGACTACAGCTCGCCCGTCCCCGTCCCCGCGGTGGACTTCAGCGCCTGGCTCCGCCGGACCGCCGCACCGGAGGACCACGTCGTCGTGAAGATGGACATCGAGGGTGCCGAGTACCCCGTGCTCAGGGAGCTGCTCGCCGACGGGACGATCGACCTCGTCTCCATCCTCTACGTCGAGTGGCACCACGACCGCTTCCCCGCCATGAGCCTGCCCGAGCACGACGAGGTCGCCGCCGCCGTGTCCACACGCGTCGACGTCCGCCACTGGGACTGACCGGAGTGAGGGGACGCGACGCCATGAACAACCAGCGCATCTACCTGATCAAGCACGGCGAGACGGAGGAGAACCTCCAGGGCATCCACCAGGGCCGCACGGTCGGCGGCCGGCTCAGCGAACGCGGACGCGCCGACATCCGGCTGGTCGGTGCTTGCCTCACGGCGGCCGGGGTCGCCGTGGACAGGATGCTGGTCAGCCCGATGTCCCGTTGCCGGGAGTCGGCCGAGCTTCTCGCCGCTGCGCTCTCCCCGGCCGATGTCCGCCTCGACGAGCGTCTGGCCGCCAAAGACAGCGGTCACCTCGGGGGCCGGCCCAGGGAACTCGCCGCCGCCGAGGCCGCTCGCCACGGTGTGCCGATCCACCAGCTCCGGACGCCGGGCGGCGAGTCCTCAGAAGACGTCCAGGCCCGCTACGTGGATCTCTGGAACGAGGTCTGCTCCGGGGCGCGGCGAACCACCGTACTCGTCGGGCACGGCGGGGGCATCGCCTGCCTGCTGCTGTGGCTCACGGGGAATGGCTTCGACCGGTACCTCCAGCACGTGCCCGGGTCCGCTGGAGTCACATGTGTGGAGATCGGCGGCCCGGCTCTGCGCGTGCGGCTCATGAACGTCTCGCCCGTGGACCTGCCCGCCCTCCTCAACGCCCGTACCGCCCGGTGAAGGTCGGGACGGTACGGGTGCGGGGACGCCTGTCAGGCTTCCGGGGCGCCGCCGAAGCGCTCGCGGTAGGACTCCAGGTCCTCCTCCGTGATCTTCGCGAAGAGCACGGGCGGCACGGTGAACGCGGTGCCGGCCGGGACGACGTCCAGGGCCTTGGCCTGGTCGCCGGTCACCCAGGTCGCGGTGTCGTTCTCCAGAGCGAAGGCCCCACGCATGGCTGCGGCCGTGGTCGGGATGAACGGCTCGGAGACGACCGCGTACAGGTGGATCAGGTTCATCGCGGTACGAAGCGTCAGCGCGGCGCCGTCCGGGTCGGCCTTGATCTCCAGCCAGGGCGCCTTCTCCTCCAGGTAGGAGTTGCCCGCGGACCACAGGGCGCGCAGAGCGGCGGCGGCCTTCCGGAACTCGAGCGCCTCCATGTGTTCCTCGTACTCGGCAAGCAGCCGCGCGATCTCCTCGCCCAGCTTCGCCTCCGCCTCGCCGGCCACGCGGCCGGCCGGGACCTCGTCGCCGAACCGCTTGCGGGAGAAGGACAGCACGCGGTTGACGAAGTTGCCGAGGGTGTCGGCCAGGTCCTTGTTCACCGTGGCGGTGAAGTGCTCCCAGGTGAACGACGAGTCATCCGACTCGGGGGCGTTGGCGATCAGGAAGTAGCGCCAGTAGTCGCCGGGCAGGATCTCCAGGGCCGCGTCCGTGAAGACGCCACGCTTCTGGGAAGTGGAGAACTTACCGCCGTAGTACGTCAGCCAGTTGAAGCCCTTGACGACGTCGACCTTCTTCCACGGTTCGCGGACGCCGAGTTCGGTGGCCGGGAACATCACCGTGTGGAAGGGGACGTTGTCCTTCGCCATGAACTGGGTGTAGCGGACGGTGTCGTCGGCGTCGTACCACCACGACTTCCAGTCGCGGGTCTCGCCGTCATCAGCGGCGTCCGCCCACTCCTTCGTCGCGCCGATGTACTCGATCGGGGCGTCGAACCAGACGTAGAAGACCTTGCCCTCGGCCGCGAGCTCGGGCCAGGTGTCGGCCGGCACGGGCACGCCCCAGTCGAGGTCACGGGTGATGGCTCGGTCGTTCAGGCCCTCGGTCAGCCACTTCCGGGCGATGGACGTGGACAGGTGCGGCCACTCCGCGCTGACGGTGGCGATCCACCCCTCGACCTCGTGCTGGAGCTTGGACTGCAGCAGGAAGAGGTGCTTGGTCTCGCGGACCTCCAGGTCCTTGGAACCGCTGATCGCCGAGCGCGGGTTGATCAGGTCGGTCGGGTCGAGCACGCGGGTGCAGTTCTCGCACTGGTCGCCGCGGGCCTTGTCGTAGCCGCAGTGCGGGCAGGTGCCCTCGACGTACCGGTCCGGCAGGAAGCGGCCGTCGACCGGCGAGTACACCTGGCGGATCGCCCGCTCCTCGATGAAGCCGTTCTCGTGCAGCTTCCGCGCGAAGTGCTGGGTGATCTCGACGTTCTGCGGCGAGGAGCTGCGGCCGAAGTAGTCGAAGGCCAGCTCGAACCCGTCGTACACGGCCTTCTGCGCGTCGTGGGCCTGCGCGCAGAACTCGGCGACCGTCAGACCGGCCTCCTTGGCGGCCAGCTCGGCCGGCGTGCCGTGCTCGTCGGTGGCGCAGATGTAGAGGACGTCGTGGCCACGCTGGCGGAGGTACCGGGAGTACACATCCGCCGGAAGCATCGACCCGACCATGTTGCCCAGGTGCTTGATCCCGTTGATGTAGGGAAGCGCGCTGGTTACCAGGTGTCGAGCCATCCTCGGATGCTCCATTTCGTACGTACGGCGCCGGTGGCGCTGCCACGGCGGGCCCAGGTCGGGAGGCCGCAGCCGACGCGATCACTCCGATCGCACGCCAGTGTCACGCATGGTGACGGAACGGGACTGCAAGCCACCGTCATCGTATCGAACCGGGGGTTTGGCCAGCCCGCGGGTTTTCCGGGTTCCCCATGCCGCGCCGGAAAAGCACTCGGCCGTCCGAGACAGGCGGCCAAGCGAGTCTCGTACGGCCGAGGCACCCCCCATCTTACGGCCACCGCCCACCGCGGATACCGCGCCGCGTGTAAGTCCCCGAAACCGCAACCCCCAACTTCAGCGAGGTGGACCGCATGATCAGGAATCACGACACCCGTCGGCTCCGCGTCGTCGTTGTGGGGCAGGGATACGTGGGGCTCCCGTTGGCGGTACGAGCCGCCGAGGTCGGGCACGACGTCGTCGGCCTCGACGTGGACGCCGGACGGATCAAGCGGCTCGTGCTCAGCGAGTCGTACGTCGAGGACATCTCGGACAGGCGGCTGGCGCCGCTTCTGACCGCCGGCGTATTCCGGCCGACCATCGACCCGTCCGACTGTGCCGGGTTCGACGTGGCGATCGTCACCGTCGCGACTCCGCTGCGCGATGGCGCGCCGGACCTGTCGCACGTCGAGGACGCGGCACGGACGCTCGGCCGCCACCTCACCCGTGGGGCGATCGTCGTCCTGGAGTCGACCACGTACCCCGGGACGACCGAGGAGGTGTTCCGCCCGCTCCTGGAGCGTAGTTCCGGGCTGACCGCCGGCCGCGACTTCCACCTCGGCTACAGCCCGGAGCGCATCGACCCTGGGAACCCCACCTGGAGACTGGAGAACACGCCCAAGGTCATCTCCGGTATCACCCCTTCCTCCATGGAGGCGGTCCGCGACTTCTACGCGTCCCTAGTGGACACGGTTGTCCCTGTCGCCAGCTGCAAGGAGGCGGAGCTGACCAAGCTCCTCGAGAACACCTTTCGGCACGTGAACATCGCCCTCGCCAACGAGCTGGCGACCTTCGCCCACGACCTCGGCATCGACATCTGGGCGGCCATCGACGCGGCGTCCACCAAGCCGTACGGGTTCATGCCCTTCACCCCCGGCCCGGGTGTCGGCGGACACTGCCTGCCCGTCGATCCGTCGTACCTGTCGTGGCGGGTCGAACGGACCCTTGGACAGAACTTCCGCTTCGTCGAGCTGGCGAACGACGTCAACAACCACATGCCCGACTATGTGGTCCGGCGTCTCGTCGCGGGCCTCAACGAGCGTGGGAAGCCACTCAAGGGCTCCCGGATCCTGCTGCTCGGCCTGGCGTACAAGGCCAACACCGGAGACGCCCGTGAGACGCCGGCCGCTCGCATCGCCGAGCTCCTCACCGGCATGGGCGCCGAGATCCAGGCCGCCGATCCCCACGTCCTGGACGATGCGCATCCTCGTGCCTCCGGCCTGGAGTGTCTCCACCGAGTCGACGTGACCGCCGACCATCTCACCGCGGCTGATGCCGTCGTCCTCCTCGCGGACCATGACGCCTTCGACTACCCGCTGATCAGCGCACACGCCCCATACATTCTCGACTGCCGCCGCCGACTCACCGGCGCCCACGTCGACTCTCTCTGAAGGGAAGCAACGTGAAGATAGTGATCACCGGCGGCGCCGGATTCATCGGCGGCAACCTCGCCCGTGCCCTGGCCGAGCTGCCTCAGGTCACCCAGCTCCGGGTCGTCGACAACCTCTCCACCGGGGACAAGGTGAACCTCGCCGGCCTCGATGTGGACTTCTTCGAAGGAGACGTCCAGAACGCCGCTCTCCTCGACCAGGCGTTCCGCGGCGCCGACGCCGTCGTCCACCTGGCCGCCCTCCCCTCTGTGCCACGCTCTCTGCGAGACCCCCTGGCCAGCCACCATGCCAACGCGACCGGCACCCTCCAGGTCCTCGAGGCCGCCCGCCGTGCCGGCGGCCCGCACGTGATCGCCGCCTCCTCGTCCTCCGTCTACGGCGCCACCCCCCAGCTGCCGAAGCACGAGGACCTCGCCGCCGCCCCGATGAGCCCGTACGCGGTCACCAAGCTCACGACNGATGAGCCCGTACGCGGTCACCAAGCTCACGACGGAGGCGTACGTGAGCGCCTACCACCACAGCTTCGGCCTGCCGGTCCTCCCCTTCCGCTTCTTCAACGTCTACGGCCCCGGCCAGCGCGCCGACCACGCCTACGCCGCCGTCATTCCGAAGTGGATCAGCGCCACCCTAGCCGGCCAGCCGGTGACCATCCACGGCGACGGCACCCAAACACGCGACTTCACGTACGTGGGCACGGTCTGCGACGTCCTCACCGACGCTCTCCTCCGCCAAGTCGTCGGCTCTCGCCCCGTAAACCTGGCCTTCGGGACACGTACCTCGCTGCTGAACCTGACCCAGGAGATCGAGTCAGCGACGGCCCGCCCGGTCCTTCGGGACCACGTGCCGGGTCGCCTCGGCGACGTGCCCCACTCGCAGGCCGACAGCGCGCGCCTGCAGGCTCTGTTTCCGAGAGTCGCCCCCGTAGAGCTTCAGGAAGGGGTCCCAGCCGCGGTGGACTGGTTCCGTCAACAGCTCACCGCGTCCATAGCTGCGAGCTGATTCACGGCTGCGCGTCCCTCGGCTCTGCTGAGGGACGCAGCGCTTGTGGAACCATCAGCGGCCACGAGAGTCACTGCATCCCCGCGCCGCGCCCTCCATGCGCTCACCCGGCTCTGGTGCCGGAACGAACCGATCCCGCCTCACGTCTGCGGCTGCCGAGTGTCTGGAGTCCGGTCTGCCAGATCCCGATCCGAAGCCATGATGACCGCGTTGAACAACCACAGAAGTCGATACGCCCGCGCTACCCCGAGGATGAGTGCCGCTTCCACCATCCAGTGGACGCCGCCCGGGTCGCTCTTGGTCACGTCCAGGATGGTGGCCAGGAGACAGACGCCGGCGATCAAGAGGGTCGCCGACAGGATGCTGACCCAGTTCCGACGGAACTGCGACGCCAGGTGCTCAGCGGCGCGCAGTGTCCGCATGCGCCTTCCCGACGCCGCGGCGTACAGGGCAACGGCCGCCGTGACGAAGCTTCCGACAACCGCCACAACCGTGGCTCCTGCCGTATAGATCTGCAGCCGTTGCTCGCGCCCCGGCTTCCCGAGCAGATCGCCGCCATTGGTCCACCGGACCCAGGCCAAGTGCAACCCGAGCACGACGATAACAATCAGCCAGTCATAGCCTGGCCGCGCACGCCACTTGTTCAGCAGTCGCCGTGGTCCGACCCCAGTGCCAGGCATCGCGAATCCCCCTGCACGACCAGTAGAAAGGCTTCCCCCTGTCGCGCTCCAGCCTAGACGTCAGCACCGACAGCGGCTCTCAGCGCTCGTTCGTGCTCGAGAGCTACGCGCTCCAATTCGGTCAGGGCTACGTGAAGGTCGATCGAGTGCCCGTCGGTCGACTCGAGGGGGACTCGGCACTTCGCGGTGATGCGTTCGGCTACGAAGTCGATCTTCTCGTCGGTCGCCTGCTGGTCCCACTCCTCGATATGTGCCACCGCTCGGGCGGTATCAACCGCATCGGTGTTGTCGAGCCAGTCACTGATGTCTGCGGCGAGAGCGGAAGTAGAGTCCAGCAGCTGCCGGTGCCCCCGCGCACGGCGTCGCAGCGAGTACCACCGTGGCTTCTTGGGCACCTCCAGAGTCAACGTAATCGTCATGTCCGGATACTCCTCGTGCATCCGGCTGAGCGCCGTGCCGATGTCCGAGCTACTGCGCAGCGCTGACGGACTGTCGTGGGGCTCGGGAAGTACGCGGATGGTCACCTTCTCCACTGCGCTGGCGCGGGCCAACTTGTCGCGAGACCGGGCGTCAACAACGGGACGAAGCGCGATCTCCTCGCCGATGAGGTGCATACCGTTGAACCAGCGCTGGATCGCACGCACACGTGGGGCCGAGATGCCACCACCCATCGTGGCCACGACGTTACCGAAGGAGAGGAAGTACACCGTCGTGACGTCGATCAGCCCCTTGTTGGCGGCGAGCTGTAGGTAGCTGAACGACCCGTCGTCGAAGTTGATCTGCTGCGGCTTGTCCTTGCGGACTTTCGCCACCAGCAGGTGAGGGGCCGGCTGGAGGGGGTCTACGGCACCGATCAGGGTCTCGCCAGCCGACTCGACGGTGCGCTGGGTAAGCGGAAGGTCACGGAGTTGCCGGAGTTCAGCAGCCCAATTGCGGTACCCCATCCGGGAGGCAGGTTCCTTCGCATCGGCGATTTCGTAGAAATGAACTGTCCTGTCCCGGTTTCGTGCAGCCATTCACGCTCCCCCGTCACGATCTGTGCCCATAAGAATAACGAACGTGAGGGTGCTGGCCGCTCGGGAGAACGGCAAGCACCCTCACGCCTGCGCCTCTATTCGACCTCGAACTCAGCCTTCAACTTCAAGGTGTTGGCGTTCTCGGTGAGGACGCGGACCTTGTCCTCCGCGAACCCCTCTGGGCGCTTGGCCTGGATCTCGATCGTCACCTCGACCTCCGTGCCGATGTCGTCGAGGGGCTGCAGGATCTCGAAGACGTACTTGGTCGCGTTCTTGCTGTACTGCTCAGGGGTGAGCTGAGCGGTGGCGTAGAAGCGCGTCGGCACCCGGGGGATGACGGGCTGCCCCGGGCTGGCGGACGGCTTCGCCGTCTCTCCCGAGGTGGTGCCGCCGCGCGCAGCAGGTTCCTCCGACTTGTTCGAGAAAGTGTCGGAGGCCGCCTCACGCTTCTGCGCGGCTTCCTCCTCTGCCTGCTGACGCTGCCTGATTGCCACGTCCGGACGGACGAGGAGGGTGGCGTCGGTGATCTGCCCGAACTTGGCGTTGCCGCCGGGCAGTACCAGTCCTTGATAGCGGCCGTCGCCCTCGTCGTACCCGGAGGCCAGGGCAAATCCCTCCGTCTCCCAGGTCACCATGGACAGGACGTCCTCGACGCCCTGGTCAAGGACCAGACGGTTCACCAGGCGGTTCATGTACGGGTAGGCCGTGTGCAGCTCCCAGAGCCGGCCCACCGGGATATGTCCATCCTGCTCCCAGATGCGGGACAGCGGGCCAGAGAGCTTCTGATAGAGCAGGGCCGGCGCCTGCTGGAGGTACAGCAAGCCCTCCCGCCGGAGACGGTCGGCAGTGCGTACAGCCGCGTCATCCGCCCGCCCGCCATCGACCTTGAGGTGCTCCCACACGATCGGGGCACCCGCGTCCTGTTCGGGGATGAGGGCCCATCGGTAGGCGTCGCCGATTCGAAGCTCCACCTTCTCGTTCGCCTGATCACGCCGGGTCTGCGCCTGGCGACGCTGGCTCTCGGTGAGATCCAGCTCCATCTGGCGGTCGAGCACCTTCTTCCACCCGAGGTAGTCGCGGGCGGCCTCCATGAGGTCGCCCATGTCCTTCTTGTCGGGCGCGAGGAACACCAGCATGTTCTGGTGCTTCCGGTTCTTGGTGCCGTGGGAGGACAGCGCCTCTGCGGCGAACTCCAGAGCCAGCGTGTCTGGGATGTCCTTGCCGCCACGGTGCACGTACTTCGGGTGGAGGAGGACCAGCCGTGCCTGGTCGAGGTCCGGAACCTCCTTCGTGTGCTGCGGCGCGATGTGCACCGCGCCGAAGTCCCCACGCCGATGCTGGATCGGGCTCAAACGCCGGACGATCTCGGCCCACACGTCCTCGTCTCGGCCGATGAGTCGTTCTGCTTCGTCCTTGGCCGTACGCGTGATGTTCGCATGCGTGTCGTACCAGTAGCGGTCGGCATCGCTGTAGAGGTACGTCGACCGGTCTGCGAGCGTGTTGAGCGCGGTCCGGAAGTTGCCCAAGGCATCCCCGGGGATGGCCATTCCCAGCCTGATGTACGGCTCGGACAGGCCCTTCTTCGCAGCCTTGATGGTGGGCGCGGACCCCATGAAGACGGTGCGGGCAATACGTCGGCTCATAGCCCGCTGACCGAGGACGGTCTTCTCGTTGTCCACGGAGACAGGGGTCGAATCGGGCCCGTCAACGTCGGCGTCGATAATCGGCTTCCAGCGGTCCTCCAGGTAATGAGTGAGCTCGCTGGCGACGCGCTGATCGTCGAGCGGGATATCGCCCGGCATGATCATGGGGCTCTTGTTCTGGTCCCGCCAGAGGGCGTGGATCACCGCACTCATGAGCCTCAGCACACCGCGGGTGCGCTGGAAGCGGTCAAGCGTCGACCAGTCCTCGTAGAGGCGGCTGAAGAGCTCGGGATGGATCGGGTACGTCGACTTGATCCGACGCTCGTAGTCAGTGCCGTCCACGCCCGCCGGGAAGTCCCGCTTGTAGGTACCGTAGAACTGGCTGAACAGTCGGGCGACCTTGTTGATCTCCGCCTGTACGGCACCCGAGGGCGTCTCGAACAGACGTCGTCGCACGATCTCGAAGGACTCGTCGGAGCTTGCCGGTCGCCAGGCATCCGCCTTGCGGTGGATGACCTTCTGGAGCCGGTCCAGGGCGATTTGCCCAGCCTCGCCGCCGATCTCGTCCGAGTCCCCCTTGTGGTCCTCCCCGTCCTCGGAGGCCGGGATGGAGAGGACCAGCTGCGCGCCCGTCACCGCCTCGACAGCCTCCGTCAGGGACTGGGCGAACGAGAAGTGCGTCTCGAACGTGCCGGCCGTGAGATTGTCGTTGCTGACCAGCTGGCGCGCGTAGACGACCCACTCATCAATGAGGATCAAGCAGGGTGCGTAGGCAGCGAGCAGATCCTGCAGCAGCTCGGACCCCGGGCTGGTAAGTGTCTTGTCCGCCTCAGCGATGACGTCGTATGCACGCCGACGGCCCAGCTGCCAGGCCAACTCGCCCCACAGCGTGTTGACCTTGGTGCCGTCCTCCTTCTCATGGGGCTGCCCCGGTGCCAGTGCCGTCCCCACGAGCACCGCACGCCGCACCTCCTCCTTGGGCAGTCCGGAGGGTGCAGCCGCGACGAGTTCCTGCATTTCCTGCGGAAGTCGCTGCGGCTGAAGCCCGGGCGAGTAGAGGTGGTACAGCGCCAGCATGGAGTGCGTCTTGCCACCGCCGAAGTTGGTCTGCAGGTTCACCGTGGGCGACGCATTGTTGTCGCCGGAGATGCGCCGGAGAGACTTGCTCAGCAGGTCGCGCAGCCCCTCAGTGAGGTACGTCCTCTGGAAGAACTCCTCTGGATCGGTGTACTCGGGTGCCCCCTCACCCTTCGCGACCTCTGCCAGATTGGCAGCGAACTCAGAGGCGTTGAAGTCGCCGCGTGCCACATCCTGGTGCGGGACGAGCACATCGCGCCAGGGCTTGAGGCCCTCGGCGGCGATGCTCGGCATGGCAGCCGCGCGCCGGGTCTGCCGCTTAGTCTCGGCCTCGATAACGTCCCGCTGAAGGTTGATACGGGACTTACGAACCTGTTCGACCAGGTCGGCAGTGGCGCCCACAGATGTGAAGAGCCGCTCGGCCGTGTCCAGAGCCCGTACGGTGTCGTCAGCGCTGAAGGGCTGGTTGTGGGCCCACCGGTTGCGCACATCGTTCACCTCGCTGGCGTACCCACGAGTGGCACCCGGCAGGGAGTGGCGGAAGTAGGAAGCCCAATAGCGCTGAAGAACGTTCAGCAGGAACTGCGGGTCACGCTTCGAGGCCAGGCTGCGCCCCCTCTCGCGCTCCTCCGCTGCCGCGTCATCGAACCATCCCTCCCCTTGCCGCCTGGCCATCTCCCGTTCCACAAGCGGGAGCAGTCCGTCCGGCAGCAGCTCGATCATGCGGCCGATCCGGTCGCGGTTGCTCTGTGCCATGGTGTCCGCAGTCCTGTCTTCTATCTCTTCCGTGGTGGCTGCCGTACTGCCGGCGCCGTGCGCCGTCTCGTCGCCCTGCATGCCCGCCCCCTCGTGCACTCTCGGCTACGTCGGTCAGAACAGCTGGTCTGCCTCTACCCTCACGCCCCGCTTCTCAGCGGCCCGGGCCGCCGTCTGCAGGTCCGGCCACGAGCTCACGAGGTTGTTGAACCACCGCTGACTCTCCGTCCAGCCCCGGTTCTCACAGATGTTGTGCAGGAGGTAGGCCAAGCCCTTCACCGTGTCCTCGTCGATCTCGGAACGTGTACGGACGCGTGCGAGGAGCTCACCGGCCGCATCGATGCCGGTGCCTGGGCCCTTGCCCTCGATGAGGCGGGACAGGTGCATGGCCACCTCCCAGACGGTGAGGCGGTCGTCGGTGGTGGGGTCGTACTTGGCGGGAAGATCGGCGGGTTTGATCAGCGCCGCCTTACCTCCCCCCGCCGTAACAACACCGGCGTGCACAAGGCCCGGCACCGAAGTGTTGTAGCGGTGGGCCATCTGCTCTGCCTTGCCGTAGTCGGCTGTTTCCCACTGGTGATCCTCAAACCACTTGATGCACCACCGGGTATCGGTGTCAAAGTCCTCCTCGTACTCAGAGAGGATTTCGTCAAGCGCTTTGGTGATGAGGGAGAGCGCTGTGCGCACCCGCATAGGGGAGCCATCCGGCTCAGTCACGCGGGTGTACCTGGAGAAGATCTCCATGCCTGGGCCGATAGCTGCCTGGCCGAGGTCGTTGGCGGGAATTGAACTCTGCTGAAGCGGCTTGATGCGTTCGGGGAGCTCACGGCGGAGTGCCTGCAGGAAGCCGCGACGATCCAGAGCTCCGGCGTTGGTGGGACGAGGGCGACAGATCATGGCAACGTACGAAGCGAGGGAGTTCGCCCCCTGTCCGATCTGGCGCGTGCTATTTGTGGCATGGAGAGGCCATGTACCCACCACGCTCACCCCGGCAGCCAGCATGGCTTCCAGAAGAGCGTCCCAGGCAGAGGAAGTCAGCTCCCCGTCCTTCGTCTCCTCCTGGCGGTGTGCATAAATGACAATAACGGGAAGATCTGCCCGTGAAGCTTGTTTCAGAGAGGAGAATGTCTCAGTAAATCCATCAATGAAGTACTTGCGGGCTTTCTCTGGGCCGCCATGGCGATACGGGTTGGCCACCAGCTCTGCAGCCTTCGGAGTTGCCATGGTGCCGAAAAGGTCTGGATGTACAGGCCGTGCTGCGCGCCTGAGCCATACGTAGAAGTAGTCGCTGAGGTCTGCGTAGGGAATCTGAGCAAAATACGGGGGATCGGTCGCAATTAGGGAACTAGCGGGCTCGACGAGTGAGCCAGCGGTGCGCGCATCGGCCTGGAAAACCTTCCCAACGGCGGCGTCTCGAGGCAGGGAAAAAAGGCCCTGCGTTAGGCTACCTACCTGAACGCTCCACGCGCCGACAGAGTCACCAAATGGATTCGTTTCAGCAAAATCCCAGAGCATAGGGAGAGCTTGACGGCCAAAGGCCGGCTCAGCCTTCGATGGGCCGCTGCGAAGTCGCCACCGAGCCTGAGACGAATTCGCCATAGCCATCTTGCCGACACATACGGCGAGAACTGATGCAATCACAACCGCCTGATCACCGTCACCCCCATCCCTCTTCACCCATTCCGAAACTTCGGCAACTTCGTCTGCAAATGCCCCCAGCATGTGCAGCTGACGTGAAGTGTAAATGTCCGCATGCCGCCGCAGTCCATATAGTGCCGTACTGAACTGCTTCGAATTATTCGCAAACTCAAGTTCAGGAACCTCTTCGGGTGGATCAATTACCGCCGCCCGACTTCCCTCCGATTCTGCAATGAAATCCCGGCCAGAAGCATTGTCCACTGCGACTGCCAGGATCTGTGCACCCATTTCTCCCGTCATGCCCGACTGTCGGATGTACGCCTCGTTGACCTCGGATCCACACGCAAGGCAGGAGAATTTTCCACGTACGCCGGATCGCTTGGGGCCGCTCGGAGGATTCGCAGTCGACCCCTTACCGATCTGGAAGCGTACCTTTCCATTTTCCACGACGGGAATCAACCATGCCTTACGTCCCTCCTGCTTGCTCAGCCAGGGTGAGCTGTACAGAGGCATTGCCACACCACAAGCAGGGTCGGTACATGGCACGGTCCGAGCCCAAAGCCAGGCAACTACTTTGCCGCCCTCAACGCTCTCGTAGAGGTGCCCGACCTTGGCCCTGACATTTTCCTCCACGCGCTTGGCGTAGTGTCGGATATCTGCCAGAAGTCCGGCCATTGGGTCAACAGCGGTCCCTTCGAGGGCTCCATCGTCGCCTGAGACAGGCGGCCTACCCAGCACAGCAGGTACGAGTTGGGTCTCCACGCGAGTCACCAGCGCCGGCACCGGGTTCAAATCACTCGCCACCGTCGGAAACCCAAGCCGCTGGGCCTCAACCAAGGTGGAGCCGCCACCGCAGAACGGGTCAAGGACAATAGGGAGTTCCTGCTCCTGCTCGGCCAGTACTGCCTTTGCCCGCTTCAGCGCCTCTGCCGACGGTGCCGTTCCGGTCTTCGGGACCAGGTCCTCGATGACCTCCAGCAGCTCCGCCCGCTTCTCCTCGTCGCCCGGGTCGTCCACCACGGCCGCAAACAGCAGCGCCCGCCATGCCGGCGTCGGCATCGGTGCGAACCACTTGTGGATGTTCTTGATCGTGCCGACCTTGCGGTCCTTGTCCGCTTTGCTGGCCCTGCTGATCGCTTCCGTCGGAAGCGCAACCTCGATGAGCTTCCGCTTCCGCGGCGTCGACTCGTTGTCCATCCCGATGCTCACAGAGGAGCTCCTCCCTTGGTCCAGGCGTCCGGCCACGACAGCAGGAGCCCCTCGGCTTTCAGATCCCCGAACTCGGTGTCGGCGAAGGCATTGATCAGGTATCGCACCTCGTCGTGTTCCGGCCCGTCTGGGTGCACGGTGACGAGAGCGAGGCGGTGCTGGTCGCCGCTGTTCTTGGCGACCAGCATCTCGTTGCGGCTGATGTAGAACTCCTCCGCACCTACGCGACGGCCCTTGACCTCGATGTGGACGAGACGGCCTTCTGGTGTCAGCGAGCGAATGTCGTAGCCCGGGTTGTTGTGTGCCATCTCCTCGGGGACACGCCCGAGGGCTCGCTCTGCACGGAGTACAGCAGCGACTGCACGGCGATCGGTCTCGTAGCCGTCAACAGCGTGCAGTGGCGTGTGGACAGCGCCGTCGTCCTCAGCGTGCACGGCCTTCGCCAGCCAGCCGATCGGGACGATGAGCGCGTGTCCTGCCACCACGGGTGGTTTGGGCTGCAGGGAGCCGTCCTTCGCCAGGTCAGCGAGCCGCTGTGCACGGCGTAGCTCGAGTTCCTCCGCCCACGAGCGCGCTCTCTCCGGCCGGTATCGGACTCGCTTGCCTTCGGCAAGGTTCTGCTCGAGCTTGCCGGCCTGCGCATACCAGTAGCTGATCTCCTGCTTGAGGCGCTGCTCGACCTGAGTGCGGGTGCGGTCGACGACTGGAAGGAGTCGTTCACGGGTCGAGGCGAGGTGCTCGGGTACAGCCTCCCGGATCGCCCAGTCCAAGGCACGAGCGCTACCACCGTCGCGCAGCCATTCCGCGTCCAAGAGGAGCTTTATAGCCTTGACTTCCAGCGCCGTCGGCGGCCGGTAGTCAAGGTACGGCGCCGGGCCAGCGTTTCGGGCCGTTCCGTCAGGCAGCAGTTCAGTGAACGCGAAGGCCCGGTCTACGGCACGTCGGTGGCCGTCCACGATGTCCTGCTCCAGGGCGACGAGCAGCTGCGGCTGGTCACCCGAGTCGGCAGCGTCTACCAGAACTGACCCTTTGCCGAGCAGGTGGCCGTGGAGGCGGACCGTCTCGTTCAGTACAGCGTCGAACAAGGGGTGTGCCGGCGCGATGAGATCAGCGCGGGGCTTGCCTGGGGCAGTGATGCGTTCTCGATCGAAGCACACCCGCTCGTACTTGCGCTGCACCATGCCGCCGAGCCCGTCACCGAGGCGTCCTGCCTCGCGCAGGACGACCGGCACATGAGTGATCTCGAAGCGGCCGGCTTCCCGGGACTTGAGCTGACCGCCGAGACGGGCGAAGGCGTCGCGGAAGAACGCCTGCACATAGTGCGGGTGCAGTCGTCGCGCCTGTGCTTCTTCCATGCGCAGCCGTACCTTGTGAACGTCCTCGATTCCCATGACCTGGGCGTCAAGGGCGAGTCCCTTGATCAGTTCGACGGCGCGTTCCCCGACTCGGGCATCGATGACCTGGTCAAGCTGGGCCTTCACCTCGGGCTGGTCTCCGTAGCGGATGGCCGTGACCAGCAACTCGCGCAGGGGCTCGCCTTCGAAGATCTCTCCGAGAACGTTGTAGACCTTGCCCTGATATGCCTTGCTCTGCTGCTCGATCTTGTCCAGCAGCCTCTGAAACACCTGACCTTCGCGGGTGTTGTCGGCCACCAGGTTCCACAGGTGGCAGACCTCGGTCTGGCCGATGCGGTGGACGCGACCGAAGCGCTGCTCAATCCTGTTTGGGTTCCACGGCAGGTCGTAGTTGACCATGAGGTGCGCCCGCTGGAGGTTCAGACCTTCACCCGCTGCGTCTGTGGCGATGAGCACCAGGACGTCCGGGTCCTGGTTGAAGGCGTCCCGGACGTCGCGGCGCCGCTGACGCGGAGTGCCGCCATGGATGGATACGACGGCCTCAGGACGTCCGATAAGTGATCGGACGCGGCGAGAGAGGTACTCCAGGGTGTCACGGTGCTCGGTGAAGACGATCAGCTTACGCGGCTGCCCCAGGGCATCGCGCATGTGCTCGTTGTCCTGCAGCAGCTCGGAGAGTTCCAGCCACTTACGGTCCTCGCCCAGCGCAAGGACGCGGCTAGCCAGGTGCTCCAGCTCGCGAAGGCTGTCGATTTCCTGCGCCAGCTCTGCAATGGTCAGGGCCGCGGAGGCAGAGTCGACGACCTGCTCTTCGAGGTTCTCAAGTTCCTCACCGGAGAGCTCGTCCAGCTCACTGTCCAGCGACTCCATCCCGGCCACGGCAGCCGATGAAGTGGATTGAGGGACCACGGCCGCGAGGTCGGCATGGCGCTTCGCGGCATGCGTCTCCTCCCGGCGAGCCTCCAGCCGCTTCCGGCGACGCTCCAGCGAGCGGGCGATTGCCTCGGGGCTCGATGCGAGGCGGCGTTGCAGAACCGTGAGGGCGAAGCCGACCTGATTGCCTCGTCGGCCATCGAGCCGTTCGGCACGGTTCATCTCGTCGCGTACGTACTCCGTGACTCGCTCGTACAGCTCCTGCTCGGCCCGCGAGAGCTGGTACGGCACGGTGTAGGCACGTCGCTCGGGAAAGAGCTTCTTGCCATCGAAGGTGAGAAGGTCCTCCTTGACCATACGGCGCATCAGACCTGATGCGTCATGCTGGTGCACACCATCACGATATTTCCCCGCAAAGCGGTCACCGTCGAGCAGCGCCATGAACAACTGGAAGTCTTCTTCCTTGCCGGCGTGCGGGGTCGCGGTCATGAGGAGGAAGTGCCGCGCAACCCGGCCCAGGAGGCGGCCGAGCTCGTATCGCTTGGTTGTCTTCAGCTCCGTGCCGAAGTAGCTGGCGCTCATGCGGTGCGCCTCGTCGACGACGACCAGGTCCCATGCCGACTCGGCCAGTCGCTCCTGAAGCTCCTCAGAGCGCGCCAGAGCATCCATGCGCGCGATGAGACGGGGGTGCTTGTCGAAGACGTTGCCGTCGATCGTGGCGTCGACCAACTGCTTGGTGAGCAAGGTGAAGTCCAGCCCGAACTTCTCCAGGAGCTCATCCTGCCACTGCTCGACGAGACCCCCTGGGGCAACGATCAAGCATCGTTCCAGGTCGCCACGGAGGGCCAGCTCCTTGACGTAGAGGCCGGCCATGATCGTCTTACCTGCGCCGGGGTCGTCGGCCAACAGGAACCTGAGCGGTGTGCGGGGAAGCAGCTCGTTGTAGACCGCCTGGATCTGGTGAGGAAGGGGGTCGAGGACGCTCGTGGAGACTGCGAGCATGGCGTCGCCGCGAGCGGCCATGCGGATACGCAGAGCCTCCGCGGCGAGGCGGAACAGTTCAGGATTGGCGTCGAATCCTTGGCGAGGGGAGGAGGACTCACCTGAAGCGAGTCGACACTCGTCCTCCCGATAAAGGATCGCCTCATCGACCGTGCCATCAGGGCGGCGATAGGTGACCTGCGCGGCAGCACCGAACATCTGGCGCGCGACGATCACAACATCGATGCCGGGAGCTATGCCCGATATCACCCGCCCCGGGGTGAGGTCCTCAAGGCGAAGGAGATCTCCCCCAGACATCCATCGCCTCCTTGCTGACGGCACCATGATCATTCACGTAAATAACAGGTTCCAATGATGCCTCAGCGTGGGCCTTGCCATCCCCAAGATCCGGTCATCCGCATCAGCGCAGGCTCTTGATCACGGAGGACGGATCGCACTCGCCGCCAGGGGGCGGGGCTTGACCGCCCGTGAATGGCAGGGTAGGTCCGTGATGACGCGCGACGAACTCATGAGCCTCCTGTCCGCCCTGCGGCGGGCGCAGATAGGCAATCGCCGAGCCCCGCACAAGCCGCTGCTCGTGCTCTGGCTGCTCGGACGATTCGCCGCCGCCGGGAGCACCACGGTGGGATACGACGAGGCGGAAGAGCCCGTCAGTCGGCTCATCAACGACTTCGGGCCGGCCGTGATCAGCCGAACCCGGGCACGGGAGCGGGCGGCGATGCCGTTCGTACACCTCGAGCGCACGCTGTGGGACGTGCGGGACCGGGACGGCAACGCCATTGCCCCGGACGCTCCGGAGCGGGGCAGCTGGTTGCGGGCGCGCGGCGCGCACGGGCGACTGCGCCCCGAGGCCGAGACGTTGCTGGCCGAGCCTGCCACCCTCGCGGCGGCCGCACGGCTCCTACTGGAGCAGCACTTCACGCCCGCGTTGGAGGCGCCCATCTGCGACGCCGTCGGCCTGGACCTGACCGGACTCGATGAGGCCGTGCACATGCCGGCGGAGAGAAAGCGGCGTAAGCGGCGGGCCGGATTCGCCGAGGAGGTTCTGCACGCCTACGCGTACGCCTGCGCCTTCTGCGGATTCGACGGCGCGCTCAGCCGAAATCCGGTGGGGCTCGAAGCCGCGCATGTGCGCTGGCACAGCCAGGACGGCCCGGACGAGATCAACAACGGGCTGGCCCTGTGCGCTCTCCACCACACCCTCTTCGACCTCGGCGTCCTCGGGCTTATTCCCGACCTGCGGATCCAGGTCTCTGAGCTGTACGTGGCCCGCAGCCGGGTGGGGCAGGCCGTCGACACCCTCCACGGGCAGCAGGTCGCAACGCCCCGTCCCGGACGCCCCACCATCGATCCGAAGTTCGTCCTCTGGCACGGCCAGCAGGTCTTCAAGCGTCCCGGAACCCAGGCCGCGTAGGTCAACGGCTTCTTCGGCGTAGCAGCGGCGCCGGGAAAACGTACGCGTTCTCGTTTGGCGTGGTGTCCTCCAGGGCCGCGATCTGGCGCTCGAGGGCCCTGACGTTCTCCGCGTTGTTGACCGTGGCGACCCCCTGGACCGTGACGGCCAGGGGGTCGGAGACAAGGGCGGCCTTACGCTCTCGGAGGACCTCTGCGGCGACGGCCTGCACCGAGCCGAGGCGCTGGTAGCGGGCGTCAAGGTCCGTACGGTCAGCCTCGCCGAGTTCAGAGCGGAGGTAGGCGTACTCCGCGTCGGTGAGCGTCACGAAGTTTCGGTCTTGGTGCGGCGCAGCGGGCGAGGTGGCTCCGGCACCCAGGCGTCCGGATGCGTGATCTGTTCGGCGATCGCCGGGTCGCTGACCTCGGCACCGGGCTGGAGCAGCAGTGTCTGGTGGGTCTTGGGGTCGGTGACGAAGACCGCCGCGGCGAGGGTGCGGGCAGCAGCCATCACAGGACCTTCGCGGTGATGTGGATGTCGGGAACGTAGAGGACCGGCATGGCGACGGCGGAGCCCTTCGTCCAGACCTGGACCGGGTCGTCCTGGTGGCCGGCGGTGATGACGATGCCGGGGGCGTCCTCGCGGGTGATGGCCGGGTTGGTGCCGGAGGTGAGCACCAGGGACTCGGCGGTGATGCCGTACTGGGTCTCCGCCCAGGACTCCGGGTTCGGCGGCAGCAGGATCCAGCGGTCCTCCGGGATCACCCGCTGGTAGGTGTCGTCGACGGAGATCTGGACGTCGTAGACGGTGATCGGCGGGAGGTTGTAGCGGGCGCGGACGACCTCGACCTCGTTGGGAGCGAGGACCGCGGTCGGGGTGGTGGAGCCGTTGACGCTGCCGTAGTACGCCGCCCGGTAGGCGTCGTTCGCAGCCAGGGTCGCGCGGGCCTTGTACGAGGTGATGACGCGGGCCGGGAGCGGGGCGCCGATGGAACGGAGGTACTCGATCCAGCGCAGCTCGTCGGCGATCGGGTCGCTCGTCGGGTCCGACCAGGGCTTTGCGGCAGTGGGCATGTTCGCCGTCGGGACGCCGAAGTCGGCCTCCAGTGTGAGGCCGTTCTCGCCGTTGAGGCTGAACTTGCCGTCGATGATGAGGTCGCCGGCGGCGAGCTCCATGCGGTTGTGGATGGACTCGACGTGCCGCTCGATGTCGTCGTAGAGCAGCTCGACAAACTCCGAAGCGTCGGCGCCGCGGGACGTGTCCAGGAGGATCTGCTCCAGCTCGCCGACGATCAACTTCTGACCGAGGGGCGGCAGCATGCCCTCAGTGATGATCTTCTCGGCCTGACGGCGGGCGACGGCGGCCTCGGCGTCATACGCGCGGAACTTCGCCGCGTTCACGCGCCGCTTGCTGCTCTTGATACGGAACTTGACGGAGTTCAGGCGCCGTTCGGGCATGACGGTGCGAGTCAGCTCGAAGTCGGCCGGGGTGGCCATGGTGCGGGCGAAGGCGTTGAGGTCGGCCGCGTCGATATCGCGCAGCAGGGTGTCGAGCATGGTGGCGGGGCTCCTCAGCAGGTCGCGGGGCGTCAGACGAAGTGGATCTGCGCCGTCGAAGCAGTGATGGCGGCCGGATCGAGTCCGCCGGGCACGTGAGCGGCGGCGATCACGCCGTGCCAGAGCAGGGCCGCGCCGGCATGTCCACCGCCCGTGGCGAAGGCGACGTCCGCGAGGAGGACGCCGGTGAAGGCGGCGCGGCCGTCGGTGGCCGCTGCGTCCCACGGTCCGTATAGGCCGGTCGCGGTCAGGCGGCCCAGCGGGATGCCGGCCCTCATGACGTTGCGGGGCTGTCCGGGGGCGGGTGGGGTGTAGTGGGTGTCCTGGGTGAAAAGCGTGGTGTCGAGGGTGATGGTGAGTGGGGTGTCCAGTCCGTGCCGGGATGCCAGCCAGGGGCGGTCAGCGGTGGCGGACTCGGAGTAGGTGGTCAGCTGAAGATCCACGCCAGGTTCCTCCGGGCAGGCGATGCGGCGGCGAGTCCGTACGGACACCGGGCGGTGCCGTCGTCCGCGGGGATGGGGGTGGGGCGCGGTCCCCGAAGGCGTGCCGGGGTCAGGAGCTCTTGAGATGGCCGCGGCGGCGGGCGATGTCCAGGCCGAGCTGGCCCGGCCGGGGCGGCGCTCCGCCCGAGCGGCCGGGGATGTTGGAGGGGCTGCCTGAGGGCGGGGCCGCGGGTGGCTGCGGGGCCCGCTGGCCGAAGAGTTCCGGGCGGCGCTCCTTCAGCTCGTCGGCGGCCCGGGTCAGCGCGGTGTCGTCCGCATCCTGGTCGACGAGGCGGCCGAGCAGGACGACGGCGTCCTCCAGTTCGGTGCCGGTGGCGCCCAGGCCGACGAGCACGGCGCGGCGTGCGGCGTCTCGTTCCCGGGCGACGGCCGCGGCCTCGCGTTCCTGCGCCTGCCGCTCGCGTTCCGCGGCGGTCTGCTCCCGGCGCTCCGCCTCCGAGAGGCGGGCCTGCTCGGCGTCCTTCTGCTGCTGGTCAGCCTCACGCTGGGCCTGCACGTACTCCGTCAGGGCCTTCGCCGACTCGAAACCGAGCTGGCTGAGCAGGTCACGTACGCCGGCGCGGCGGCCCTGGTCCTTCTCGCGGGCGAAGCGGCGGGACAGCTCCTCCTGCGGGATGGTCACCACTGCGGTGTCAGTGCCGTCCGGTGCCGTCTCCCCGGTTGGCGAATTCCCAGGGTCGTCGGAGGAAGCACCGAGGATCGGGAAGATGGGGCGGCCGTCGCGGCGGTATCCGAGCGGTGCGAGCGGCAGCGGCAGGCGTGTTCGTACGGTCATGGGCAGACTCCTCGCCCAGACGCCCCCGCGTCGGGCGGAGTCTAACCTTCACCGCACCGTCGGCGTGAGTGCCTCGTGCTGCGGTGCCCCCGAGGATTGTGGCGAGGCCATGGCCGACTACATCTCGTTGACGGTCCCGCCAGTCCCGAGCTCCGTCTCGCGCTGCTCCCAGATGCGGGCGACCTCCTCTGCCGCGTCCTCGATGGGGAAGCCGGCGTCCACGAGCATGCGCACTCCGGTCTCCAGGGAGAGGACACCGGCAGTGACACCTTTGACCACCAGCTCAAGGACGCTGGCCTGATCGGTCGGCAGATAGGAGCCGAAGGCGATGGACGCCGGGGGCTGTTGCCCCGGCGGCAGCACACCGGCAGCCTGGTAGAGGCGCAGCACCATCTTCAGCAGCAGCGGATACTTGGCCGCCCGCGCGAGCCGCATGGAGCGGACCATGGCGTCCAGCGGACCGAAGCTCAGCTGCATTGCGTAGCCGGAGGCCGCCTGCGAGGCGTCCATAGTGCCGAGCACGCTGGCCGGAAGCCGGGTGACCACTGACAGCCGGTCGCGTAGTCCCTCCACATAGGCGCGGAGTTCGGACAACTGGGCGGAGGTGTCCACCGTGGTGAGCTGGCCGGTCTCCCCGAGTGGCCAGACCATCCCCGGCTCCACCTGTACCGGCAGTGGCCGGCCCGAAGCACGGTCGACCGTCAGCCGGGCGCCGGAGAGGCCGATGATCGGTGACCCGGTTGTCGCCGAAGCACGCTGACTGTCCGTGTCGGCAGCGCCGAGATCGTCAAAGAGCTGGGTGGCCTTCAGCAGGGTCGACTGGCCGAAGTGCTCCGCGCCGTTGATCGTGTTCGGTACATGGACGATCGGGATGAAGTCGATGTGCAGGTCGAGCCGGTCGAGCAGCTCCCCGTCCGCGTTCGTACGGAACCGGGCTCGGCCCGGCGAGAGCGCGTCGATGGCGCCCGCGCGGCCGACGTGTTCCAGATCCCACTCGGCGTCCGTCAGGTAGCAAGTGATGTCGGCCGGCTGCGTGGACCAGGGATACGCGCGGCTTTCGGCGGCGTCGGCATCGACCGGGCCGAGCTCGTACGTGACACGACGCAGCGTGCCCTTGCGGCCCGACGCCGGATCAGCCGGTGTCTCCCACGCCAGATGGACTCGCGTCGGGTACTCGTCCGCGTCGACGGCATCGTCGGGCAACACGGGGAAGTAGAAGCCCGGGTCGATGCTCTTCAGGACCGGGCGCCCCTTCGTCCGCGACCACGCCAGGAGGTACACAGTGTCGCCGAGCAGCACAGCGTTGCGTTCGGCGTGCTGCATCCGCATCCACAGATGCTCGCGCTCCGCCCACTCCCTGAGTAGGGCCTCCGCCGCACGCGCCGTTTCATTGTCGTCCGCCTCGCTCACAACGATCTGCTGTGTCTCGCCGATGAGGTGCGTAAGCGTCTGGTCGACGATCAACGCCGGATCCCCATACTCGCGCCGGTCCACTCCGTCCTCGCCAAGCAGAGCGGCCGCCTGGTTCGTGTCGTACGCGGCGAGCAGCGTGTATGCCGCCAGCCGTCGGCGGTCCGCCTCCGGCACCCAGGACGCGCCAGCGTGTCCTGGGAGTCCTGAGAGGTGGCCCTCCGAGGCCCTCTGGAACGCCGGCTTGTACCCAAGCGCCCCCCACGTATCGATGATCAGGCTCCGCCAGCGTCGCATCGGCTCCTCCATGCGGGTCGAGAAAGCGACGGAGCCTAATACCCGGAGGCGACGCTGTTTCGTGATCGTCCGAGATCCCGTACGTCCGCCTCATGCTCATACTCTGCCGATCTCGCCGAACCCCAGCCGCAAAGGTCTGACCCGAGGAAGGCGGGCTAAGGTCGTGGAAGACCAACCATCCGCTGTGTGAGGTAGCACCCATGTCATCGCCGTCGCCGGACTCGGCCACCGCCCACTTCGGCAAGCAGGGAATGCGACGATTCGGGCTTTCCGGCACCCATGGGACGCAGCTGCCCGAGGCGGCGCGTCACGACGTGGAACGGGTGGGCGTGCCGCTGCTGGTCGCTCCGTACTTCTCAGCCGCCGACCAGAATGACGCTACTCAGCTCGGCGTGTACACGGCGCACCATGGGTTGCCGCGTCCGCCTGCCGAGTTGTCGAATTGGCTGCGGATCGGCGGTGACGGGCTGGCCCACATATGCGTACGGCCTGACGGCGCTGTACAGGCAGTGATGCTGGAGGCAGACGAGCCGGATATGTTCGTCAGTTCTGACGTGTCGGCGTTCAACGCGGCGATGGCGGCGCTGGACAGGGCGGTACCCGCGATCGCCCTGTCGCGGAGTCTGGCAGAGGCAGCCGCGGCCTTTCGGGAGCTGTACGCCGAGGTGCGACGGGTGGACGCGGCAGCGTTCGCCGAGCGGGAGAGCTGGTGGCCGCGGGTGCTAGACGACGTGCGTCACACCCTCAACTTCCCCTTTTCTGCGGCATTCGAGTACGTCGACGGCTCGGGGCAGAAGCAGATCGTCACCGAGGCGACCGGTCCGGGCAGACTGCACCCCGAGGAGCTGATCTGGCAGCGCATCGCCGCTGAGGGCGTGGCGGCCGAGCAGGTGCGCCGGGTCCACTGTGAACTGGAGCCTTGCATGATGCCCGGGCACTACTGCGCTGTCTGGATGCGCAACACCTTTCTCCGTGCCGAGTTCACGCACAGCTTCGACTACGGCGCCACCGCGGAGTCCCGCGAGTCGGGCCTCAAAGAGCTGATCACGCACACAGCTGAACAGGATCACCGCCGGTGACTCGAAAGAGGTGGGGGCGACCGGCGGCAGGCAAGGAACCGGCGGCTGCTGCACTCCTCGGATGGCTGGCGGATCCCGCCGCACCTCGGCTGTGTCTTGTGACCGGCGCAGCGGGGCGCGGCAAGTCGCTTCTTCTGGCCTGGTTGGTGGGGCACGGCACTCAACAGGGTGCAGTGGCAGAGCGGGCAGTGCATGCTTTCGTCCCGCTGGGCGGGCAGAGTGTCCACACCACGGTATGGACACTCGCGGATCAGCTGGGGGTGAGCGCGCGAACGCGGGGCGAGCTGGTGGAGGCTCTGCAGGTGGATCAGCGCCGTACGGTGATCGTGCTGGCGGATCTGCATGCGAGCGCCGATCCCGAAGAGCACGCTGCTCTGGTCTTGGCGTTGCTGCGTCTGGAGCATGTCCGGCTGGTCACCGAGGCCCGTACCGGGGCCCTCGCGGATCGTTTGCCGAGTGAAGGGCATGCAGCCGTGTTGAATGTCGATGAGGCCCGATGGACGGACGCGGCCCGCTACGAAGCCTGGCTCGCGCAGCGCCGCGCCGCTGGCCGGAACGCCTCCGAGCAGGTGGTGACGCCTCGCCCGGGGAAGGGGCCGGACCTTGATGACCCTGTGGCGGTCTGCGCCGCCGATCCATGGGAGGTCACCACCGCCTACGCGGTCGATACGGACGAGCACGGCGGCCTGCGCACAGCATGGCTGCGTGCGGGGCAGTCACTGTGCCGGGACCAGGAACCGGCTGAACGAGCCCTGGTCCTGCTGACCGCGCTGGGTGACGGTGCTGATCCGCGCTTCGCCCCGGCTCTGACGGACATGGCGAGTTCTACGCCATGGATGGTGGGATGGAGCCGCGTTCGGGAGGACGTCCTACCGCCGTGGCCGGGCCCGGTCCTGTCTTCAGCCAAGGCCGTCGGGCAGCTGAACGGGCAGCTGATACTGGCAGACCATGCTGGCGTTCTGCGCGCCGTGGACGCTGGCAGTGGCGCGCCCACAGGACGTCTTGCTGATCCAGTCCCTCAAGTCGTATCCCTCGCACCGCTGGCAGACGGCACGCTCTTGGCCCTGGACAGTCGCGGACGTCTGTGCACACAGCAGATGCCCGCAGTACGCGAAGGGCGTGGCTCGGGGCTCCAAGCCCTGCTCGAAGAGCTCACGCCCACGAAGCGACTTGTCCAGTCGCTCGCCGCCCTGCTGTCGAGTACGCGGGGAACATCTCTGGCGTCCACAGGGGAGACGACCGCCGTCGGTGATGCGGACGGGTCCCTGCACCTGCTCACACCAGGTTCGGATTCCGCCACGCGCACAGCGCGACTTCACCAGGGGCCGGTCAACGCGCTGGCGATAGCCGCCCCATCCCGTGGCAGTGACGGTGCATCAGAGGCAATCGTGTACAGCGGTGGCGCCGACGGCACCGTCCGCGCGTGGGCCCCAGCGGTCGCACCACTGGCGGTTCCGGTCGCTACGCGATCCTGCCCCGTCGTCTCGGTGGATGCTGCCTATACGGAGACGGGCCTGGTACTCGTCATGGGATGGGGGGACGGCTTGGTGGAACACCGCCGCCTGGATGTGGAGGAGGTCCGGTTGTTCCGGCCTGGTCCACCCGTCAACGCTGTCACCGTGACGTCCCGGGACGAGGTGCTCATCGGTACTCACGAGTCGCTGATCTGCCTGCTGCCCAGGTGACTTGGGCCCGAAGCTGATGCAGCTCCTGGGCTTCCACCTCTGGTTGACTGTCACTCATTCGAAGGTAAGAGTGAGGGCGAGTTGACCACAGGGGGATGGTGCCATCGTGGGGAAGCAGCTACCCGACGAGCTTGTGGAGGTCATGGACCTCATCGGCATCCAGTGGCCACAGATCGACGAGGACGACGTCCGGGACAGCGCCAAGGACTACCGGAAACTGGCCGAGGGTCTGCGTGACGCGATCGCCGACGGAAACCGCGCGTGCTCCCACATCGTTGCCGGCAAGAGCAAAGGCAAGACCGTCGACGCCATCGACCGTCGCTGGGGCAAGCTCACCACCAAGGACATCACCCAGTTCGCCAAGGGACTAGACGACCTAGGCGACGCGCTCGACGACTGCGCTGTGCTCATCGAAGGCTGCAAGGCCGTCTGCGTCGCCGAACTCACCGCCACCGCCGCGACCGCCACGGCGGGCATCGTCGGCATGTTCTTCACGGCCGGGCTCAGTGCCCTGTTGTCCGCCGCTGCCGTAACCGCCTGCCGCATCGCCGTCCAGGAAGCCATCGACTACGCCATCGACCAGATCGGCGACATCGTCACAGAGAAGATCGAGAACAGGATCCTCGCCAAGATCGAGGACGTCTTCACAGACCGCCTCACCTCGGCGGACGACGAAGATCTGAACGGCTACGCCAGGGGCGGCGCCGACCTGGCGTCAGACCTCCTGATCGAATTCGACGAGTTCGACCGGGCGCACGGCGGATACCAGGAGACCCGCGACAACTTCGACAAGAAGAAAGGTTCCTTCAAGGGAGATGGGGGCAAACGCCGCGGCTCCATGAAGAAGGACGGTCGCTTCCACAAGCTCGCCGTCGTGATGGACAAGGCCGAAGACGCGGTCGAGAAGAAGACTGACGCCTTCTCCGACACGCTCGAAGACCACGGCGGGAAGCTCAAGAAGAGCCGAAAGGACCACAAGGAGAACGACGAGGCACGCAAGCGGGATTTCGACCGCTGCAAGGTCGACGACGAGGGCGACGTGCCCATGTACCTCCTCAACACTGACGGAAGCGTCGTACAGCTACACACGGACGGCAGCACTCCGACCCGAGTGAGCGGAAACGAGTCCGGCCTCAGAGAAATACTCGAGAGCAACGGCACTGCATGGCGCCCGCGCAGCCCCGAGGCCAATCCTTACCCGATCTCGGATGGTGGCCCGTCCGCAGACCGCGTCAAGTCGAGGAGGCTGGGGAAGGGCGAAACCAGTGACCTCGCCTACGCCACCCAGCTCGCCCGTTACTCAAAAGGGGACTACAAGGGCGGCAACTACGCCGCCGCCAGATACATTGGCGACGATGGCGAGGAAGTCATCCTCGTCGGCCACAGTAAGGGCGTTCACTCGGAACGCACCATCGGATATCCCGTGCTCAGGCACGGCAGAGAGGACAATATCCAGGCCCTCTATACCGAGCGCGAGCCGTGCCAGAACCCACCCTCATGGTGCGACCAATGGGTTGCGAAATACTTCGACAAGGACCTGGAAGTCACCCACTCCGTCTCCTACGACCAGAACGCCAAGGACGAGAACGGCAACCCGATATCGAAGTATAAGATAGACGCTGAACATCGGGAGTACCGCCGAAATCTGGAAGAATGGCATAAGAAGCATGGACTCAACAGAGGCATGATGACAGAGGGAGACGCTCGGTGATGTTGTTCAGGCTGAGTCACGACGACTTGGTTCAGGCCGTGGGAGATGCTCACGTGTACCGAATCACAGCCGAAGCGGCGCAAAGGTACGGGTTTCGTGACGAAGTTGTCGACTTCCTCGTCAACGTGGGAGTGCCTGCGGTTCCGGATCTGGAACTGCTTTTCAAGATCGGTCCGGACTTCGATGCCGAGCACCTTTGTTCCTATGAGCAACTGCTGCAACTCGGCTGGCAGGTAAGCCCTGACGTCAGCCGGTGGGTGAAGCTCGGCTATTTCCCCATCAGCATGGTGGCGATTGATCCCGTTGACGGCGTCGTGTACCAGTTCGCCGAAGGGTCGATGAGGCCATCGATGCTTCACGCAGACCTGTCATCGTTCGTCAAGACCATCATTTCCGCCGCAGTTGCCGAGGGAAAATGCTCCGAGCTCAGTGATGAAGAAGACGCTGAAGTGCTTCTGAACGAGTACGTGAGCGCGGTCAGGGTGAGCATTCAGAACATCGATCCGCTCCCGTTCGAGAACCCCCACAACGAGTGGAATGAGATCTTCGGAAATCTGGAGGCCGGGATCTACGCATGAGGTCGAGCGGGGCTTCATTCTGCGTGAAAAACGACTGTATGACGTAGTGCCTTCAAGGCGGCGCTATCGCCCGTCGCACCTGATGTCAGCGCGACCGGGCCCATCAGCGGCGGCCGGAGAGGCGGCTGTCCGAAGGACGTGAGGGGGCGCCGACAGCCGACGCGTCGAGGAAGAGATGTGTCAGTGCCCAGACGCAGGAGTCCAAGGGGTCCGGGGACTTCTCCTCGGCCGCTGAGGCGCCGACGTACGTCGTCATCTGTTCCTCCAGCACGGCGAAGGTGCGGGACGGGCCGGCGTGGGTGATGCGGGACTGCTCGTAGAGCATCGCCACGGGGGCGGCGCGGGCGCGTTTGCCGCGGGTGGCGTGGACGACGCGGCACGGGACGGTCGGGTCGACCTCGGCGAGGAGGGCGGGGAGGTAGTCGCCGCCGTTGTTGGCCTCGATGACCACGCAGTCGGCCTGGTGCTCGTGGTATAGCGCGGCGGCGCGTCGCATCGCGGCTGTCGGGGTGTGTCGGTCCTGTTCGGCGTGGAGGACGTAGCCGCGGGGGCGGCGGTCGCCGTACATCTGCTCCAGCGGGTAGGAGCGGCCGGCCACGGTGAAGGCGGTCAGGTCGGCGGAGTCGGTGGTGGTGACGGCAGGGTCGACGGCGACGACCAGGCGGTCGAGCGGTGGGACCGCCGTGCGGGCGATGCGGAAGCCTTCCACCTCGAACATCCACTGCTTCCACAGGGCGCCTTCGACGTCTTCGAGGAGGACGCCGTCGAGTTCCTGGCGGCCCAGGCGAGTGCCGCCGTACTCGGAATCGAGCTCAGCGAGCGCGGCTGAAGAGAGGTTGGCGCGGTTGTCCTCGGTGCGGCCGGTGGTCACGACGACGGTGGAGCCGGGGCGGGCGGCCGCGCTCGACGAGGCGCTTGACGTGGGGGAGCGGCTTGGGGGTGGTGGAGATGACGACCTGCGGGGACGGAGCCTCGCGCAGGCAGAACCACAGCATGTCGTACACCGACTGGGCGGTGTGGCGGTTCCAGGCGGCGTACTCGTCGAGCCAGCCCTTGTCGAAGGCGAAGCCGCGGAGGTTGTCGGGGGTCTCGGCGCCGAAGCCGTAGATCGCGGAGCCGTTCTTCAGGCGGAGGATGGTCAGGCCGTTGCCGGGGCTGTAGCGGCGGATGTCCTCGGGTGGGATGACGGCCAGGAGGCCGGACTTGGGGGACTCGAAGCAGATCTCCTTGACGAGCGTGGCGTTCGTCGCAACGACCGCGATCATCGTGCCGCGGGTGGCGGCCCAGTCGCGTACGGCTTCAGCGGCGGACTTCGTCTTGCCCCAGCCTCGTCCCGTCAGCATCATCCAAGCCGCCCAGTCGCCTTCGGGTAGACGCTGCGTGGCGCGGGCGTGGTGGTGCAGCCAGCCTTCGTGGGGCAAGCCGTCGCAGCCCAGGCGGTCGCAGGCCCAGCGGCGCGCCGAGGTGGCGTCGGCCTCGACCAGGGCGGTGATTTCGGCGTGCAGCTCGGCGTCGGACATGCCGGCCGGGTCTGGCAGCGCGCCCATCGGGTCCGGGGTCACGACGGCTCACCGCCCAAGGTGCCGATGCGGGCCTCCAGTTCGCGGCGCATCTGCTCCATGCGGGCGCGGCGTTCCTCGTCCGTCAGGCCGGTGACGTCCGCCGTGTCCGGGCCCGTGGAGGGGGCGGAGGCATCGGCGAGGTCCATGCCGTACGCCTGGCGCTCGATGCGGATCGTGACCTCCAGCCAGCGGATCACGTCCGAGGGGCTGAGGCGCGAGGGGTCGAGCTGCTGGAGCTGAGCGACGATCTTCGACTGGGCGGCGGACGCGAGGCGGGCGTGCCGACGTGCGACCTCGCGGGCGGCCTGGTGCCGCTCGGCTCGCCAGAGCCGGTCCTGCTCCCGGTCCCACGCCTCGGAGCGCAGCACCCAGCGGTGGGCCGTCGACCAGCGTTCGATCAGGGTGCGGGACTTCGCCAGTCGCTCCGCGACCTTGCCGATGCTGCGGGACAGGCCGAGATCGCGGTAGCAGGCAAACGCCTCCCACGCGGCGGACGATTCGCCCGACTGTCGCTCCCATGCCTCGGCGCTGTTCGCCATTCGATCGTCGTGCTCCTACCTGGTGTCTTGCGTCCTCTCGTACGCGGCGAGTTCCTCTGCGGTGCCGATGAAGGCTGAGCCGCAGCCGGGTGGAAGGAGCCCGAGCACCATGGCGATCGCCTCACGTGCGGTCGCGGCCTCGCCGACGTGCTGACTGCGCGAGGGTCCGTCGACTCGGTAACCGCCGTCGCGCGACGGACCGGCGTACGGGATGTCCCAGGTGAACCGTGGTTCGGTGCACCGGCTGAAGTGCAGCTCCCACATGCCCGTCCACGGGTAGAGCGCTCGGAGCCGTGGCTGCTCGTACGCTGCCCGTACAAGCTCGGTGAGGCTCTCTTGGAGCCAGTGCGGCTTGTCCTGCGGCGCCAGGAGTTCCTGCCACTGCGCTTCCACGATGTCGGTCATCCCGTCATTGTGCGTAGCGCCGGATCACGGAGCCCCAGGTGTTCCAGGAGGTCACGGCATTCGCCACGGTCGGATGCTCGGGCGGCGACCTGGAGGGCGGCCTTGCGGCGTACGGAGTCGGGCAGGGGGGTGACGGAGACCGTGCGCTCCCACGATGAGGAGTCCTTGGCCAGGTTCACTGTGCGGTCCCTTCAGTCACGTCGTCGGGCTCGAGGTCGCCGTCGAGGAGGCGGGCGAGCTGGTCGGCGAGGCGGAATGGCTCGTTCGCGAGGTGCTCGGTCAGCGCACGGGCCAGGCCGGCGGCGGTGCGGTGGACCGTGGTCAGGTGGTCGATCTCGGTGTGGAGCCGGTTCAGCTCGTCGGCGGGTGAGCTGCTCATGGGGCGGGCCTCCGGAAGTTCGGCGGGAGGGTGGCGCGCTGCCGCTCGGGACCGAGCACGCGGAGCACGGTATGCAGGTCGCGAGGCCGCCAGACGGCGACCTCGAAGCCGCTGTCGGCCAGGTGGGCGAGCCACTCGCGCTGGGCCGGGCGGAGCCGCCCGGTGTCGGTCTTGAACTCGACGAACAGCGTGCGGCGCTGGCTGAGATGCCCGAAGACCTCGTCCGGCCAGCCCGGGTCGGAGCGGCGGGAGTCCGCTGTGTGGTACTGCAGCCGCCAGCCGTACCGAGCGGCGATTTCACGGACCTTGCGTCGCCACTGCTCCTCGCTCGCACCGGTCACTGGCTCCGCCCGGTTGACGGCCACCGGGAAGCGTTCGGCCTCCAGCCGGTCGAGTGGCCCGTACCGTTCGGCGAGCAGCTTGCGGTACAGCTCCCCGTTCACGGGGCACCGTCCAGCAGCCGGTAACCGGTGCTCGTCGGCCGCATCCGCTCCAGCGCGATTCGGGTCCGCTGCCCAGTCCGGCCGCCGGGTGTAGCGGAAGTGAGGACCGCGCAGTACGCGTAGCGGACGTCGACCTCGTCTACGCGTACGGGGCGGCCCTTGCTGCGCTTGTCGTTGTCGGCCCACACCTGGCCGGCCCGCACGTCGGGCTGGGTCACGCCGCACCTGCCAGGTAGTCGGCGGCCCACAGCTCCAGGGCCCGCCACCGCTGCCCCGTCTCGATGTCGCCGTCCCGCTCCATGCGGTCGATGGCCCGCTGGACGACGGCCGCGGCGTCGGCCGGCATGGTGCGGGTCGCGAGCACCGTCTCGATCGGGGCGGAGCCCTTGCGGGTGGCGGCCTGCTCGTCCGGGTCGTACCAGCCCTCGGCGAGCTCATCGAGGTGCCGCTCCACGATCGCGAGGATGATCGCGAACGCGGCGGCGACGTTGCCGATGTTGTGCGCGCCCTTCGTCGTGTCGAGCGTGTCCAGAACGCCCTCGTACTGCTCGATGTGGGCCAGCCAGCGGGCGTCGGCGGACGCCGTCTTCCGGGCCGCCTCCAGGGCCTTCTCCGCTGCCTCCTTCTCGTCCGGCAGGAAGACGATCTGCACGGTCGCGAAGTCCAGGTTCGCCTCCGCGAGACTCGGCACCGTGACCTCGTCGAGGAGTTCGAGGGTCTTGTCGTCCAGACCGGAGTACAGGCGCATGGAGACGTCCTCCAGCTCCTCGTATAGGGCCTTCAGGGTGGCCGGGTCGTCCTCGCCGGTGATCGCGTTGTGGGCGAGCTGGAGCGCGATCTGCCGCTGCCGGGGAAGCGGCTCGGCGATCTCTATCCACCAGATGCGCTCCAGGCCGGCCTCGACGGCGGCCTTGGTGCGGTGGTTGCCCGACAGCACGATCCGCCGGCCGGTCTCCGCGTCGTTCCACACCAGCGGCGTCGAGGTCAGCGCCCCGTCGTCCCGGATATTGGCGACCAGGCGCTGGAACTGCTCGTGCCGCATGAAGCGCGCGTTGACGTCCAGCAGCGTCAGCTCGCGCGGGTCGCCCTCGACCATGCGGGGCTTGATCGGGGCGGGGGTCACTTCGCCGTCTCCTCCTCCTTCGTCGGCTCCTTGAGTCCCTGGGCCTGTCCGTGCTTGCTCCTCCACTGCGCGAGCCCTTCGACCAGCGACCAGCGGCCCAGCTCGGAGCCGTAGTCGAGCTGGTAGCGGTACGCCGGATCGGCGGAGTCCTTACGGGAGTTCAGGCGCAGCAGCCCGCGGTACTTCATCGACACCGGCCGCTGCGTGAACGCCGTGGTGTTCAACCGCGTGAGGCGGGTGTTCATGGCGCGCTGCGCGAGGAACTGCGCCTCGGTCGACAGCGCCGCGTACAGCACGAGCTTCGCCAGCCGCCCGTACGAGGTCGGGGCGACAGGGAAGTCGGACAGCAGGTACACGTTGTGCGGGTCGTACTTCGGCGTGGAGAACGCGAACGCGCCCACCACCACGCCGTCGACCAGGACCGCGAGCGCCATCGTCGGCGTGCCCGGCCGGATGTTGTGGTTCATGTACTGCGAGCGCAGCGTCGCGAACTGCCCCATCGACAGGGGCGCGAGCGACAGCGTCCCGCCGAGACGCTGTCCCGGTACGAGCCGCGGTGCGCGCACCGGCTCCAGGCGCTGGTTGGGCCGTACGATCCGGGAGCGCGGCACCGAGGAGTATACGTTGATCGGCACCCCGCGGTTGGCGGTCTGCACCTGGCCGCGCAGGTGATCGGTGAGCTCCTCAACGTCGAAGTGCAGGCCGAGGACCCAGCGGGGCCGGTTGGTGATGCGCTCGATGAGGGTCTGCTTCGCGGCGTCGTCCAGTGCCGGATACTGCGGGGCCGGCCAGTCCAGGTGCTTGTCGAGGGCGGCGAACTGGTTCTCGTAGTCCCCGGCGAAGAACGGCGGGAAGGCCACCACCGGGACGTCTGGCGGCACATGCTCGGCAAGCCACTCGTTCACGTCCATCGGCGCATACGAGGCCAGGTGCAGCGGCAGTGCCTCGATCTTCGCGACGGTCTTGGCGTGCAGCTCCGGGAACTGCTGCTGGTAGGCGCCGAGCATCCGGCCGTAGTACGGGTGCTCGCCTCGGCCGAGCCACTGGAAGAACCGGGAGCCGAGCAGCACCACGGCCAGCGTCCCTGCCCGTCCGTCCATATACGGGGCCAGCCAGTCGAGTTCGCCTGCCGACTCGGGCCGGATGGCGATGGGCAGTTCCTGACCTGCGAGGTACCAGCCGATCGCCGACGAGTACAGCTGCACGTCGCATCCGTGGAGCCGGAAGCCGCTGTCGTGCAGGACGCGTTCGATGGTGAAGTTTCCCGAGCAGCCGACGTAGATGTCCTCGGCCTGCCCGCGCCAGGTGTCGGTGTGCTCGTGGATGACCGCGCGGAGATCGGCGGGGATCGAACCGTGGAACACCAGGGCCTCCCCTTCACGGGGCCGACCACGTTGGGCGGCCCGTCAGTGGTCTCGCTTCTCGTCTCAGGCTGAACAGGAGTGGGATGCGGGTCCGGAGGGGCAGGGGGCTGGTCCTGCCGTGCCGGACCGTCGGGGAACCAGGAGGCGCGGGGGACGCCTGGAAGGGGTTGGTTCCGGGGCTGGTCGGCTCCACACCACATGACTGTGCGGACGCATCCTCGAGCGCCGGGCCCGACTCGAACGAGCTCCTCCCCACCGGAGGCGGGGCGTGCTACCAGGTGCACTACCGGCGCGCGACGGGGCCCGATCGGGAAGATCGCCCCGCCAACACATCGAACCTGTCAGACGGATATCTGTCTCAACACAGGTGGCGGGCGCGACGTCGCGCCCGCCACCTGCACAACGCCCCATGAACCGGAGCGAATTCACCTACTCATCGGGGTCGACGAGGTCCAGCAGATCCATCGTGCCGAACGCGGACGGCTCAATCGGAGGCTTCCGCCGTGACTTAGGCTGCGCCGGGCCAGGCGGGAACAGCTGCATCTGCCCGGGCGGCGCCGGCTTGGGCTCCAGTGACTTCTCGAAGTCCTCCGGTCGCATATTCAGCCAGTTCCGTCTTCCCTGTTCAGCGCTCACATCAGCGTCCCTTGCTCGTACTCCGGCCTCAGCGGCCCGAGTTCCCGGACCTGCGCCCCGGTCTGCTCCCGCCACCAGGCCGCGAACATCCGCCGGTGACACCACTCCCCAGGTTTCGCCAGGTCTTCGAAGCACAGCAGCACCAGCCGCAAATCCCGTCCTTCGACAGCGATTTGCTGGAACCGAGGGCCGAAGAAGCCAACCCCGAAGCTGTCGAGTTGCGCCCGGTACGCCCTCTCGAAGTCGGGCCGCGGCGACCCGAAGTACGTCCGGCTGGGCGCGGCTTCCCGCACCTGGTGCTCCAGGGGATACGGCAGGGTCCATCTCGGCGCAGACAGGGTGATGCGCACCGGGACTCCCATCGCGGGCTCGAAGCCCTGGTACCTGTGCGTGAACAGTTCGAACATGCCCCTCCTTCACGCCGCCCCGGTGCCGCCGCACAGCGGGCAGTCCGGGTCCGGCTCCTGGTCGTGGCCCTCATCGCTGTGGGTGTTCTCCCACCCGGCCAACTCGAAGCAGCCGTCACACAGCTGCACCCCGAGCGCATCGTGGGACGCACTGCCGGAGCCGAACACGAGCCGGCCCTCGCCGTCCACGGCCACGGTGGTGCCGCCCGATGCCCGCACCGGTTCAACCCTCAGCCGCACGCCGCACACCCGGCACGGGATCACCGTGGCCAGTGCCGCCGTCAGCCAACCGCACCCTGGTGTCACCACCCCTGAGTGCAAGAGCGCCGCTGCCTGCTCCGGGCCCAGCGTTCCGTTCGCCTCGATGAGCACTTTCATACTTTCCCTTCCCCTCTTCGCTCCGGCGCAGGACCCGACGCCCCAGCACGGAGAGACCTCTACACCCGAAATAGGGTGGGTTCACGGCACCGTGAACCCACCCCAGATGCCCACTACTTGACGCCCTGACCCTCCACCTGAAACTTGCCGAGGATGAGCCGATCCGACTCGGGGGCCTCCACCTCGGTCCAGAACTGGTCGAGGAGCCATCGCACCACGAAGGACCAGCGACTCGCCTGCCGCCGATGACGCAGAGCCAGGGCTCGGCACTCAAGGATCCGGCCCTCGACCTCAGTCCCGCCGAAGCCCGCCTGCCGCATGGCCTCTTCGAGGCTCTCGCCCTCCACGCGGGGGATACCGCTCCGCTCGCACTCCTCCCTGACCTTGCCCCACTGGACCCTGCACTCCTCCCACGCCGCGTTCGCCGCCCGCATGGCCTGCTGAATGAGCTGCACCTCCAGGCCGTCGCACTGGTCGCCGCCGTCAGCCGGGACCCACTTCTTCCCTTCGAACTCCACAGAACGCATTGCCACGCCTCTCTCTACATCGAGAACTGGCTCGCCAGGTCACTGACCCCGCCAGCCCCGACTGACTCTCTTTCCGGGATCCACTTTTGAGTTGACATGGAGTAAACTTGACAACTAAATTCTATCGTCAGCCATGCTCGGACGTCAAGCGATGTTTATATCTGTGGTGCGCTCGCGGACACTCCGACACCCCCCTCCAGGCGAGCCCGCCGGAGACCCCTCCCAGACTCCGGCGCACCCCACTTGCACCCCACCTCCGCCCCACCCCAGGCGCCGCGCCCGCACCGCCAGCCGGGCACCCAAAGACCAGCGGCCGGGCACCCCACCGCGGGGGCACCCGGCCACTGAAACCTGGCCAATCAGGCCGCCTCCTCCAGCTCAACTTCCGTCGGCTCTGCGGCCTCCAGATCAGCCAGCTCCGCCTCGCTCGGCCCCTCTTCAGCCAGATCCTCCGCCTCGGGCTCGACCTCCAGCTCCGGCCGGACCGTCAGCTGCTTCGCTTCGGACATCGCCTTCGCCTTCCGCAGCTTCTTCACCGCCTCGGCCGCCGCCTTGCGCACCCGCTCCACCGCGTCCAGCTGCTTCCCGACCTCGCCTTCGAACAGCTCGGCCAGCTCCGACGGCGTCAGCTTCGCCAGCTCCTCCAGCAGCCCGCCCGCGCGCTCGACGTGGTCCACCTTGGACTTGGCCTGCTTGCGCTCCTTGGCCTTGTCCTCCTTCTCCTTCTCCGACAGCTCCTTCTCGGAGAAGAAGCCCTCCTGGTTCTCCTTCATCCGCAGGGCCTGCGCGAAGGTGGAGGCGTCGGTCTCCGTCCTGAAGTCGCCCTTCATGTACCGGGTGACGGCCACCTTCTGGTTCGCCGGCGTGAGCTTCGACAGGTACCAGGCGAAGTCCGCCTTGATCTTGCCCGCGGAGACGAGCTCCGCGATGTCCGTGGTGAGGTTGAGCAGGTCCATCCGCCACTTCACGTAGTCGGTGGTCTTGCCGAACATCTCCGCGATGCGCTCCGCCTGGTATCCGAACCCGACCAGGTCCGCGTACGCCTGCGCCTCTTCCATGAGGGTCATGTCCGCACGGCCGACATTCTCGGAGATGCCCATGATGAACGCGTTCTCGTCGTCGACGCTCGAGACAACCTTGGCCTCGATGGCGGTGGCACCCTCCACCAGATGCATGGCCCGCCAGCGGCGCTCACCCATCACAATCTGGAACCGGTCGCCGGCCGGGCGGACCACGATCGGCTGGAGCTGGCCGACCGAGCGGAACTGGGCGGCCAGTTCTTCCAGCTTGGCCTCGTCGAAGAACTTCCGGGGCTGGTCCGGGTTCGGCTCGATCTCACCGAGGGGGATGGCGATGACCTCGATGCTCGCCTCGCTGACGCTCATGTCGCTGACTCCTCGCACTCTTCGGTCTCGCAGGATGGATTCCTGTGAGGTTGTGACTATATTCTATGATCACAAGATCATGAATGTCAAGTGTCATTTACTTTGATTTCGCGCAACCCTCGGGGGCGTCTGAACGTCAAACACAGAGGCCCCGGCGGTCCGCAGAGACCACCGGGGCGCACCCTCGAAATGACTTGCCAAGTCAACCAAACTCTGCCTCAACACATGTCGACCCCAAATCAGAGGGCTCGAACTCCACGTCCGCGCCCATCAGGACCTTGAGGCATTCCAGCGCCAGCTCCTCTTCCCTGCCCTCATGTCCGACACCGACGCCCTCGACCCCGTCCACCTCTACCCACCCCTTCACTGCGGCCAGCGAGATACGCCCGTCCACGCACTTCTCCCCAAAGCTATGACGCAGGCGGCTCCCTGCGCCCCGACTCGCTCCCTCGTAGGTAGCACCGGGCGCAGCACGGTCGGTGACTAAGCGTTACACAGAGCGCGAGATCGTTTAGACTACGACCCGATCCACCGGAGCGCAAACATATGTGCGGACGAAGGGGTCCGTGTCCGACAGCTCCTCCCTCTGTAGACCGACGGCCAGCGACAGAACTCCCCTACCGCCAGAGGATGTCGAACCGAGCCTCGTCGAACCGGCGTGATCCACGCACCGTGGCCGGGCCGACTCGCACCTCGGCCACGATCAACTGCAAGAGAGCCCGCCGCTGTTCCTGACTCGCAGTCTCGTTCCACCACTCGACCAGCGCCTCGACAGTCAACTCCGGCAGCTCGCCGAGGTACTTGCCCCTTCGCATGGCGGCCATGGCCTGCGAGCGCCGCGCCTCCAGAGCCTCCTTCGCCTTCTTGAACTCCCCAAGACTCAGATCCTTCGCACCGAAGGCCCGTGCCAATTCATCCTTGTGGTTCCGCAGCCCGTCCAGGAACTTGGCGGCCTCCTCGGACTCCGCGACAAACCCGTCCCGCAGATCGGCCAGCCGCTTCATCATGCCTGCGCGCTCCAGTCTCGCGATGGCGCGTTCGGCGACATACTTGTCCAGCGGCTCCGCAGCGATCCGGACCTTGCCGCATCCCGCGGTCTCGCAGACGTATCCGCGCCCGCCGTTCGCTGTAGACCGGGACACCAGCGGGCTGTCGCACAAGTCGCACACCGCGGTCCCCCCGGACAGCAGGTGGACATGCGCCGGCCTACTGCCCTGACCTCTCTCGTTGCGCGTGAACAACTCCTGCAGCGCATCGAAGGTGTCGCGGTCGACGAGAGGCTCGGCCGGGCCCTCCACCAGCTCACCATCCGCGTTCTCCCGCAGTCCCGCGATCCCAGGATTGCGCAGTCTGCGACGTAGCGTCGTCGGCGACCACGGCCGCCCGAACACTGTCGGCCCGGCGGTCTCCGTCATCCACTGCGCGGTGTCCGCGAGCGTCGCCGCACCCTCCAGCAGGCGCTTAGCCGCCGCCGCCAAGTAGGCGGCTTCCTCGGGGACGGCAGTCACTCCGTCCGTCTCGTGGCCGTATGCCCTCATCACCTCTCCAGCCCATATCCCCCGGTATCCCCCTGCACCAGGGTATGCCAGAACCCATCACTGTCAGCCCGACATGTAATGGTCTACACAATGTGCACACCAACTGGGTTCGCGGCACCGTAGCCGACCTGTTCCAGCCTCGTCTACCTACCCGACGGTTACATCCAGCGGGGGCAGATCACCCCTGCGACGGGCCACGACCTGCAGACTCGCAGTATGCCTAGTCAAAGTATGCCAACTCGTCATTGGCCTACCCAGGGTTGGCCTCCCCGCCAACCCTGACGGAGGCTGCGCCCTGCGGCAGGAGTCGACTCTCAGCGAGGGCGGGGCAGTCGGCAGCCCGTCCCCGCTGGCTGACAGCGCACTGGGTTCAGCACGGCTGTTCCACCCCTCCGGACCGGGCAGGTGTTTCCCGGGGAAACGCCGCTGTCACCCCAGCGCCGCCCGCGACAAGTCTCAGACTCGGAGACGTGCAGCGACTCACGTGAGTCGCTGCTTCCGCGGCCCTGTCAGCCCGGCCCGACACCCAGCGCCTCCCACACGTCCGCCGTGCGAACCCGAAGCTTGTTGCCCGCTCGGATCACGGACACGGGGAACTCGCCATCGCGCACCAGGCGATAGGCCAGCGTCCCGCCCACCCCGAACGCCTCCGCAGTCGACACGTCGATCGCCATTGGCAGGGCGCGTAGCGCTTCCCTGGGCGCGGGGTCGCAGCCACTCAATTGGGCGGGCTGCGTCGGGGGCTGGGCGACTCCGCGGCGGCGGCGAGGGGCGGCCGAGTCGCCCCCCTCGCGCCCGCCTCTATTTCGGCTCCACCCCGAGTGCCGCCCACAGCTCGGAGGTCAGGACCCTGCGGTTGCCCTTGCCGTACTGGTGGACTTTCACCGGGAACTCTCCGGCATTGATCAACTCGTACGTCGTGTTCCGGCCGAGGCCGAACGCCCTGCCGGCGGTCAGGACGTCGATCGCTACCGGCAGCTCCAGCACTTCCTCCCGCGTCATCCCGGCACCGTCGCCAGGCGCCGCACCGCGCGTGGCTGAATCTCGACGACCACCCATGTTCAGACTCTCCCGTCTCGCCCCCGCGCCTCCCGGACAGTCCCGGCCGGGCCTAGAGTCTCCTCAGCGAGGGTGCCAAGATCCGCGTCCACCCAAACGAGTTACACCCGGAATCAGACTGCCACCACATAGGTATATGCACATCCAGGGCGAGCAAACCCGAGCGCACACCAGCCAGACGCCAAATCGACCAGGCCATCCATCTACGTCGATGATATCAAGGAGACATGCAACCGTCTCCACATATGATCGGGTGCGTTCGGGATGACGCCGACACCGCTCAGCACCGGAGGGGAGACAACGTGTTCAAGGGGTCCGTCTACAAGCGCTGCGCCTGCAGGACACCCGTCACCAGCGAAGACGGCGAACCACTACTCGGCAGCGACGGCAGGCCGAAGACGAAGGAAATCGGCGCGGACTGCCCACAGTTGAACAAGCGCGACCACGGCACCTGGTACTACTACGTCGAACTACCCAACGGCCCCGGCGGCAAGCGACGAAGAGCACGCAAGGGCGGCTTCCTCACCAAGAAGAAGGCCGAGGACGAAGCCCAAGCGATCTGGGACCAGGCCCAAGGAGGCATCGACGTCCTCTCGGACGAGACCGTCGAGCAGTTCCTGCGGCGCTGGATCGACAAGAAGGTCAACCTCAAGCGGTCGACCAGGAAGGGCTACCAGGACCACATCGACCGCGTCTTCGTCCCGCACCTCGGCCACCTGAAGATGCGGGACCTCCGCACCCGGCACATCCAGGAGATGTTCGAGCAGATCTGGCGCGACAACGAGACACACGCCGCGAACCGCGCCACAGCAGCCGCCGCCGAAGCCGAGGTCGACGCCGCGCACGCGGCGTGGAAAGCCGCCGCGAGACCACGCCCACCCGAGCTGCGCCAGCGATGGAACGACGCCAAGCAGGCGCTGCGCGACGAGCGGAAGAAGCCCCGCCACATCACCGGCCCCGGCGCCCAGCTCAAGATGAAGAACGAACTCAGCTCGGCTCTGGACTACGCGGTACTGACCGAGAAGCTCATCAGTGAGAACTGGACGAAGCACGTCGTGCTGCCGAAGTACACGCCGCCCAAGCCCTTCATCTGGACCCGCGAGCGCGTCGCCCGCTGGCGCGAGACCGGCGAGAAACCCGGGCCCGTGATGGTCTGGACACCGGAGCAGACAGGCGAGTTCCTCGACGGCGTCGCCGAGCACCGGCTCTACCCGATGTTCCACCTCATGATCTTCCGCGGGCCCAGGCGGGGCGAGTCGGCCGGCCTGCCCTGGGCAGAGACCGACCTGCAGACCGGCGTCGTCCACATCACGGAGCAGCTCGTCTCCTTCTCATACGACGTCTGGGAGGACACCCCCAAGAGCGACAGCGGCGCCCGCACGATCCTGCTGGACGCCCAGTCCCGCGAGCTCCTGCTGTTCTGGAGGCGGAGGCAGCAGGCAGAGCGGGTGGAGTGGGAGGAGAAGCACCAGAAGGAGCCGAAGAAGTACGGCCCCTACGTCGACTCGGGGCGCGTCTTCACCTGGGAGGACGGGCGGCCGTACCACCCGGAGTACCTCTCCCAGGTCTTCGCCCGGCTCATCGAGAAGCTCGGCCTGCCGCCCGTACGCCTGCACGACCTCCGCCACTGCGCCGCGACGCTCTCCCTCGCCGCCGGCGTCCACATGAAGACGATCCAGTCCCTGCTCGGGCACTCGTCGTACCAGCTCACGGCCGATACGTACACCAGCGTGCTGCCGCAGATGGAACAGGCGGCGGCCGACGCTCCCCTGGCGCTCGTGCCGCGAAAGGGCCAGGAATCCCCGGCCGCGCCCAAGTCCGTCCCCACTGAGGCGGTCGCGTAGACCCGCGTCCCCAGATTGTCCCCACAGACGCCCAAAGGGCCCTCCGGATGATCTCCGGAGGGCCCTTCGTGGTGCTGCTGCGCTGGTCAGCGCGGTGGGCGCGGACGGTTTCGAACCGCCGACATCTGCTTTGTAAGAGCAGCGCTCTACCCCTGAGCTACGCACCCGTGGATGAGGCAACAGCGTACATGGCCCACGGGGCGGGGCCGCAAACCCGTTCCCGGGTGGGCCGGGGGATAGCCCCACCTCAAGGGGGTGGGCCGCCGGATTAAGGGTGGGGGGCGGGGACGCATAGCGTGGACGGCGGCAGAGAAGGGCAGGGGGAAGGATGAGGGTGGGAGTGCGGTCGGGGTGGAGGCGTGCCGTCGTCGCCGGCAGCGGGATGGTGCTCGCCGTCGGCGGGGTCGGTGGGTGCGGGAGCGCCGAGGCCGGGGACGCGCCGGTGGAGCGGAAGACGTTTGCGTTCGGCGGGCAGGCGCTGGAGATCGACGCGGGGAACACCGACATCGAGCTGGTGACGGGCGACGTCCAGGGCGTCGAGGTGGCCCGGCAGGTCGACGGGTGGGTGTTCATGGGGAGCGGGCCCGAGACAGTGTGGCAGCTGGAGGGCGGGAGGCTCACGCTGGAGGTGAGCTGTGAGGCCATGGCGAGCAGCTGCGACTCGCGCCATCGGGTCACGGTGCCCAGTGGGGTCGGTGTGACGGTGACGGATGACAACGGCTCCGTCAGCGCGAGCGGCTTCAGCAGCGCGCTGTCCCTGCGCGCGGACAACGGCGAGGTCGTCGTGCGGAACTCCAGCGGGGCGCTGGAGCTGACCAGTGAGAACGGCGCGGTGCGGGCCGAGGGCGTCAGCTCCCGGCAGGTGACGGCCGCCGCCGACAACGGCAGTGTGACGCTGTCCCTCACCGCCGCGCCCGACCGGGTCGAGGCCGTCAGCGACAACGGCGAGATCGTCGTGGAGCTGCCCCCCTCCAAGGGGCCGTACGCGGTGTCCGCCGACGCCGACAACGGGACCGCGGACGTGGACGTCCCCACGGACCCGGGCAGTGCCCATGTGGTGAGCGCCCGCAGTGAGAACGGTGAGGTGACCGTGCGCAGCGCGAACTGACCGGCTCGTGTGTTCGTCCGCACCGGATGGGAGAATGAACCGGGCAGGGCGGGCACACGGCACGGGAGAGGGATGTGACGGGGACACACGCGCAGCAGGCGAAAGTGAGTGCCGTCCGCGATGTCCTCGGGCTGATGCTGCTGCCGGCGCCGCTGGCAGCCGCTGCGCTGTCCGCTTCCTTCGCGGGCGGTGGGACCCGCCGCTGGTTCGGGGGGCGCGGGGAGAGTCGGCGCGCCGATGCGCAGGCCGCGAAGGACGCGGCCGCCGCGGCGTTCTACGAGCTGGACACGGCCCAGCGCGAGCTGCGGATCTCCATCGAGACGATCACCGCGGTGGACGACTCCCCCGCCGCGCGCCGGACGGCGGACGACTTCGCCGCGCTGGGGCGGCGCATCGACGAGGTGAGCCACCGCTATATCACCGCGGTCGACACACATGATCTGGACCGGGACGATCTGGAGCCGTCGGCCGCGTCCCGGGCGCGCGGCGAGCTGAACGGCGCCAGGGACGAGCTGGTGCGGATCAAGGGCGAGCTGGACCGGTTCGCGCAGGGGCTCGGGCCGCTGCTCGACAAGGCCGAGACGCAGCTCGCCCGGCTCGCCCCCGCCGTGGAGCGTGCGCGAGCGGCCCTCCGTTCAGCGAGCGGCGCTCTGGACGCGGTGCGCGGCTCCGGGCTGCGGGCGGACGATCTGGCCGCCCGGCTCGCCGCTCTCGCGCCTGAGCTGACGAAACTCAACGAGGGCGCAGGGCGGCACGGCCTCACGGAGACCCTGCACCGCGCCGACCGCGTCCTGCGGGATGCGGAGGCCGTACGCAGCGAGGCCGAACGGCTCCCCGAGCGTGCCGCCGAGATCGACAAGCGCCTGGTGTCGCTGCGCACCCGCGCCCAGGCGCTGACCACCCGTGCCGCGGGCGTGGAGCCGGTCCTCAGCGAGCTGCGCCGCCGCTTCTCGGCTGCCTGCTGGCAGGATCTCCAGCCGGTTCCGCAGCAGGCCGTCACCGGCGTCCGCCAGGCGGAGGAGAAGCTGAGCGAGGCGGCGAAGGCGCGCGACGAGCAGCGCTGGCCCGATGCGGCGGCCCTGCTCGGCGCCGTACGCGCCCTGCTGAACGCCACCGACGAGGCCGTGTCGGCAGCCGGGGACCGGCTTCAGCAGCTCAACGCGGTGTCCAAGGACCCGCAGCAGGAGATCGAGCGGACCCGGTTCGCGATCCGCGACGCCCAGCGGCTGGCCATGGCGGGCCGGCATACGCCCGACCCGCGCCACGCCCGTCCGCTCGACGACGCCGTGGCCCGGCTGGACCGGGCCGTCGCAGGCCTCGAGGGCCGTCACCCCGACTACTGGCACTTCCTCCAGGAGACCGAGGCCGTGCGCGGGACCGCCGGCCGGGTCGTGGAGCAGATCCGCGGGGAGCGGGGCGGCGGACAGGCACGCTGACCGGTGCGCGGCCGGCACGCCGACCGGTGCGGACAGTCAGGCACGCCGACCGGTGCGGGGAAGCAGGCACGCCGACCGGTTACGCCCAGAGGACCGCTTTCCCCATGGGTTGTCCCGTTACGGTCGCTGGCGGATGCTGGTACTACGTGGGGAAGGAGGCCGACATGGCCGGACACGCGCTGCACCCCAGGACCCACCACACCAAGCTCGACGAGCATCTCCCCGTCGATCACCGCCTCAGCAACTTCTACCGCGTCGGGGCGGGGCTGACGGGTCTGCTGCTGGTCGCCTTCGGCGTCCTCGGCCTGACGGACAACATCGGCTTCTTCGACACCGCGGGCGACACCGTCGTGGGTCTCAACACCAACGGCGCCCTGAGCGTGCTGTCCATCTGCGTCGGCGCACTGCTGTTCGTCGGGATGGTCATCGGCGGCAACTTCGCCTCCACGCTGAACATGATCCTCGGCATCGCGTTCCTCGTCAGCGGCTTTGTGAACCTCGCACTCCTCGACACCAGCTACAACTTCCTCGCCTTCCACATCCAGAACGTGATGTTCAGCTTCGTGGTCGGCATCATGCTGATGTTCTTCGGCATGTACGGGAGAGTGAGTTCGACCTTGCCGCACGACAATCCGTACTGGAAGTCCCGCCACCCGGAGCAGGCCGCCGAGGAGCGGCGGATGGAGCAGCGCATCCGCGAGCAGCGGGAGCGTGCGGAGCAGGCGGAGCACGATCTTGCGGAGAGGGCGGAGGCCGAGCGGCGGCGGGCACTCGGCCGGTAGCGTCGCGGCCGGCAGCGTCACCGGGCCGATAATCTAGGGCCATGCCTCGCTATGAGTACCGCTGCCGGAGCTGCGGCGACACCTTCGAAGTCAGCCGGCCGATGGCGCAGTCGTCCGACCCGGCCGACTGCCCCGCCGGTCACACGGACACGGTCAAGCTCCTGTCTACCGTCGCCGTGGCGGGAGGATCCGCCGCGCCCTCGCCCGCACCCTCGCCCCAGGGGGGTGGAGGCTGCTGCGGCGGCGGCTGCTGCGGCTGACCGGGCGGCTGCCGAGCCGGAACGAACCTGCGTGCCGGAGCCCGCGCGCCGGAGCCCGCGTGCCGGGGCCGGGACGAGTGTCAGCGGACGAGGGCATCGGGGGCAGGGGACGGGGACATCTGCGGATGAGGTCAGGCCCCGGCCAGGGATGAGCTCAGGTCCCGGCCAGAAGTGAGGTCAGGCCCCGGCCAGGAACCGGCGCAGGATCTCCTCCCCCGCAGCCGCGCCCGTCTCCGTCAGCGCCTCGACCTGCGGGGCGGTCCAGCCCTGGTCGGCGAGTTCGCCGTGGCCGGGCCGCCAGGCGCGGTGCGCGGCGAGCAGCAGATCGGCGTCGAGGAGGGAGTCCCCGGCGGCGAGGATTCGCTCCGCGCCCATGCGGCGGGCCAGCTCCAGCACGGCCGCGCTCTTGGTGAGCGGCCTGGGCACGGCGTAGATCTTGCGGCCCTGGAGGGACACCGTCCAGCCGAGGCCGTCGGCCCACTCCGCCACTTCCTTCACCCAGCCGTCCGGCAGCAGGGCGCGGTCGACGACGAGATACGCGAAGAGGTCCTCGGCGACCCGCTCCTTCAGCAGCCACGCCGGGTCGGCCGCGGCGGTCAGCCGGGCCCGCACCTCGGCGAGCGGTGCGCACGCGGCGGCGAGGCGGGCGGCGACCTGCCGCTGCCAGTCCGGGTCGGAGACCCCGTCCACCAGCAGATGCCCGCCGTTGGCGCAGATCGCGTACCGGGGGGCCGGGCCCGGCAGCCGGATGCGTGCGTACTGCTCGCGGGTGCGGGTCGTGACAGGGACGAAAGCCGCCGCGTGCGACAGCTCGCCGAGCAGCCCGGCGGCCGTCTCCGTCATATACGACAGCGGCCGGGACTCGTACACCTCGACGCACAGCAGCCGCGGGGCGCGGGCGTCCGGCATCCGCAGATCCAGCGCCGCGGAGGAGTAGATCAGCGTGCGGTCGAGATCGCTCGCGATCAGCGTGGGTGCGCTGCGCGGGGTCACGGGGCCGTCACCGCCTTGCCGTCCGCGCCGGTCGCACCGCGCGTGTAGCGGGGGTGGATCAGTCCGACGCAGCTGTACGGAAGGCCGTCCGCCTCCTCGACGGGCACGCCGCGCTGCGCGGCGAGCAGCCGGATGTGTGCGAGGTCGTCGCCCGCACCGCGCTGCGCCAGGATCTTCCACGGGACGCGGCGCAGCAGCACGCGCGTGGTCTCGCCGACGCCCGGCTTGACCAGGTTGACGTCGTGGATGCCGTACTCCTCGCTGATCCGCTCGACCGCGGCCCAGCCCTCCCATGTCGGCTCCCGGTCCGCCGCGAGGAGTTCCTTGACGTCCGTGGCGACGGTTTCGGCGACCTCGCCGAAGCGGGCGGCGACCGTCTGGGTGAAGAGGCCCGAGACATCGTCGGCGGCCAGCTCGCGGTAGAACTTGGCGCCGTGGAAGTCGTGCGGGCCGACGAGGTCGGAGCGGAGGACCGTGCGCGATATCAGCCCGGAGACCGTGGAGTTGAGGCAGGCGGAGGGGATGAGGAAGTCCTCGCGGGTTCCGTAGGTCCGCACACAGCCGCCGGGGTCGGCCAGCACCGCGATGTCGGGGCTGAAGCCGGAGACCCCGTGGGACTCCGCGAACTCCGCGAGCGCGGCGGCCAGTTCGCGGGTGATGGCGCCCTTGCCGGTCCAGCCGTCGACGAAGACGACGTCGGCCGGGTCGTGGTGGCGCGCCAGCCAGCGCAGGGCGTTGGCGTCGATGCCGCGGCCGCGGACGATGGAGACGGCGTAGTGCGGCAGGTCCAGTCCGTGGCGGTGCTGCGCCCAGCGGCGCATCAGCACCCCCACGGGGGTTCCCGCGCGGGCGAGGGAGACGAGCACGGGCCGCGGCGACCGCTCGGCGAGGACGGTCTCCGTGACCGTGCCGACGGCGCGGGCGATCCGGGCGGCGGAGGCGTCGAGCGCGTCCCGGAACAGCCGCTGGTACTGGGCGGAGGGCTGGTACTCGACGGGCAGCGACTCCGCGTAGTGCGCTCCGCCGCTCTGGATCGCCTCCTCGCGCTCCTCGGTCGGGGCCTCCAGCTCGGCATCCGAGAGATCTTGGAGCAGCCAGCCGACGTCCTCGGCGGGATACGAGGAGAACGCGGGTCCGCGGAGGGGTTCGGGCCGGCCGGGTACGGGCATGGGGGCGCTTTCGGTGGTCGTGCGGCGGATGTGGAAGGGGCGGCGTGGGCGGGGCTCGTACGCGGGGACCACCGCCAGCCCCACCCGCCCCGCATGGGCGGCGAGCTGGGACAGCAGGCCGTCCGGGGCGTGCAGCCCGGGGGTGTCGGCGGTGGAGTCGACGACGGCGACGACCGCGTCGAAGCCGCCGCCCACCACGTTGTAGGCGTAGCGGTCGCCGGGGCCGTCCGCCGGGTCGTCATGGGCGGGGAAGACGAGTCGGCTGCGGATCGCGTAGCCCGGGTCGTCGACCGCGAGCACCGGCGAGCGGGTCGTGGTCGAGAAACGTATCTCCGCTCCGTCACCGAGGCGTTCCTGAAGAGCCATGCCGAGCCGCAGCGGTGTGTACATCAACTCCTCGCAGCCGAGGACGAGAACGCGCGGCGGCGGGCGGCGGGCGGCGGACCGCGACGGGGGCGCGGTCGCCTGTGTCGGCATGAGGGGGCCGGACGCGCGGGCGGGCGTCCCGCGGCCTTGTGGGCCTGACGAGCTGGCGGGCGTCCTGCGGCCGAAGGCGGGACCGGACCCGTCAGCCGCGGACGCGGCGGGCCCGGACAGGACGGCCCCGGACACGTCCGACCCAGACACCCCGGATCCAGCCCGGTCAGCCCCGGACACTGCGGACGCAGGCGCGTGCAGCCCTGACCCGTCGGCCCCGGGCGCCCCGCCGGACAGGACGGCCCCGGACCCCCCGGGCCCGGTCATGCCGGACGGGGTCTCGCCGACTGCGTCCGCGGCAGGGCCGGGCGGGGTGCCCGCGCCCAGAGCCAGCGCCTCGGCGATCCGGTCCGCCATCGCCGGGAGCGCCGTCTCCAGGCGGGCCCGGTGCTCCGGCCGGAAGCCGTGCCGCCCGCCGTCGGGCAGTCCCTCGGGCCAGCCGAGGTCGATCCGCACCACGCGCCCCGCGGCCCCGTCAGCCCCGTCAGCCCCGTCAGCCCCATCGGCCGCGGAGGACTCGGGCACCCCATGGTCGGCCTCATGGACGGCCACCAGCTCCTGTCCCTTCTCCAGGACGCCGTCCGGCAGGGTCACGGTCCCCGAGGCCAGGGAGACCAGATCGACGCACGCGCCGATCTCTCGGGCGAAGGCGTCCAGCCGGGCGCGGTCGCTCGGGGCGCGCATATCGGCGAGCGCCACGATCACATAGCGTTCGCGCGGGTAGCGGGCGTGCAGGGCGCGGATGGTGTTGAGCACGGTGTTGCCTGTGGAGAACTCGTCGTCCACGAGGACCAACGGCCCCGTCCCGGCCAGCAGTTCCGGATCCTCCGGCAGCAGCAGATGGGAGGTGGCGTGCGAGTGGGACTCTTCAAAGCCGCCCGCCTGCGCCACGCCGGCCACCGGCCGGCGGGTGGAGTGCAGATACGGGGAGAGGCCGAGGCCGTCCGCGACCGCGTGGCCGAGGCCGGTCGCCGTCTCCGCATAGCCGAGGACGACGGCCCGCGCTGCGTCCGCCTCGCCCAGCAGTTCCCGCACCCGCTCGCCGAGCCCGCGTCCCGCCCCGTACACAACGGACGGGTGCTGCGGGACGTGCTTGCCGAGGACGTTGGACACCAGCAGATGGGCCCGCTTCGGATTGCGGCGCAGGGCAAGGCCGAGCAGATCCTCAAGCCTCGGGGCCCCCGGGGCGCCCGTCTCGTCAGCGGCCAGGGCGACGCCCAGCCGCTCGGCCACCCAGCTGCCCGTCCACACCGACACCGTGTCGCTCTCCTTCTCCGCGCGCACCGCTTCCGCGCGCTCTGTTGCAGCATGCGCCATTCCCGCATGCACGATGCCCGCATGCACGATGCCCGCGCGGTCCGTCACCGCATGCGCGATGCCCGCGCGGTCCGTCACCGCATGCGCCGCTTCAGCCGCGTCCCGCATCAGTGCGCGACCCCCGCCGCCAGCAGTTCCACGAAGCCGACGTCCTCCCGCGCCACGCCGAACGCCTCGGCGCGCACCAGAGTCCGTTCGGCCCAGGCACGGTGCGGCTTCACCTCGTTCATCTTGTTCGTGTACGCGGAGCGCAGCACGCCCCCGCCGCCTCGCTCGGGGCGCAGTATGTCCTGGGCGTCGCTGTACTCCTCGTGGCTGACCACCGACAGCGCGTGCACAGGCAGCACATGCGAAGGGTGGATGCAGGTCTTGCCGAGCAGGCCGTTCGTCCGGTCCAGCTCGATCTCGCGCAGCAGACCGTCCATGTCGTGCTCGATCAGCGAGGTCCGCAGTTCCTCGGCGCGCCCCGCGAGAAAGGGGCTGCGCCGCAGCTGGGGCTTGAACATCCGCTCCTGCAGCCGGAAGTACTCCCACACCGGGCCGGTGATGGTGAAGCCCGTGCCGTCCGAGCGGCCCAGCACATTGACCACGTCCGCGATGACCGAGGCGACGATCCCGACGTCGTATGCCGTCATCTCCGGCGAGCGGCGCAGCCCGTAGGCGGAGCAGAAGTCCGTGACGCCGAGCCGCAGCGCCAGCACCCGGTCCCGGTACTTGTCGACGGTGCGGGCTATGCCGGCCAGAGCCTCGGTCCTGGTCTCCAGATGCAGCAGCTCGGGCGATTCCAGGACGGGCATGGCGAACAGCCGGCGTCCGGTCGCCGCCTCGGCCGCGGTGAGCGCCTCGAGGAAGGGCGCGCCGCGCTCCTCGGTGAACTTGGGGACGACGAATCCGGACAGCAACTCGCCGGCCGCGCCGAGACGGGCGGCGAGGTCCGGTATCTGGCCGGACTCGCGGACTCGGATGAACAGCAGCGGTGGCTCGATTCCGCTCTTGTGCAGCGCGGCGAACTGCCGTATCAGGTTGGCCTCGGCGCCGCCGACGTCGGCGTCGTCGATCGAGTCCTCCAGGCAGAGCACCATGGAGACGACCCCGCGCCCTGCCTGCTTGACGATGTCGTCGGCGAGTTTCGGCCTGGTGGCGGGCGAGTAGAGGGTGGCTCCCAGAGCCGCGGAGAGGATACGGGCCGGGGAGTCCGCGGTGAACGCGCACGGCTCCCGGTGGAACAGCCCCTGCCGGGCAGCGGGCGGGATGTGCCCGAAATGACGCATAAGAATTCCCCGTACTGCCGTGGCGGGCCGGATGACATGTGGCCGGTAATAGTACGTACGCGGGGGTGTCGGCAGTTCCCCGTATGCATGAAATCCACGTAACCCGTCTGCTTCTCACCGGTGCCGGCCAGGCCCCCCGCGTTGTCCGCCCGGCCTCGGGGAAGGCAGGATGACGGGCATGACGCACGCGATGCTGAAGGGCTCGAACGTCCCTCTTGACGCCACGGCGGTACGGGCCGTGCTGCGCTGGACCCCCGGCGGCGGGGTCCCTGATGTGGACGCCTCCGCCCTGCTGCTCGGCGGTGACGGACGGGTGCGCTCGGACGAGGACTTCGTCTTCTACAACCAGCCCCGGCACCCTTCCGGGCTGGTGCGCCGACTGCCGAAGAAGCGGATCGCCGAGCATCTGACGGACACGGTCGAGACGGATCTCGCGGGGCTCGACCCGTCCGTCGACCAGGTGGTGCTGGCGGCGTCGTCGGACGGCGGGACCTTCCGGCAGGTGGCGGATCTGCGGATCGCCCTGTACGACGCGGGCGCCGACGGCGACGACGCGCCGATCGCCGTGTTCGACGTGCATGCGGAGACCGGCGAGGAGACGGCGATCATCTGCGGCGAGCTGTACCGGCGCGGCGAGGGCTGGAAGTTCCGCGCGGTGGGCCAGGGCTACCCGACGGGTCTGGTGGGGCTGGCGACGGACTTCGGCATCTCGGTCGACGAGAGCGCGGACGAGACCGCGGACGGAAGCGGGCCGGACGGAAGCGGGCCGGACGGCGAGGCCGCGGGCGACGTCTCGGCTGCCGCGCCGGCGGAGCCCGCGCCCCAGGGGGCCGCCCCCGGTGAGGCCGCCGCGGCCGGGCAGGCTGCTCAGACGGGGCTGCCGCCGATGCCGGCCGCACCGCCCGCGTACGGCTACCCTCCGGCCGCCCCGACACAGCCCGGCCCTGGACAGCCCGGGCCCGGACAGCCCGCGTCCCAGCCCGCGTCCCAGCCCGCGTACGGCTATCCCCACCCGGCCGCGGCCCCGGCCGCCGCCGCACCGGCCGGGCCGCCCGCGTACGGCTATCCGCACCCCGCGTCCGACCAGGACTTCCGGATGCCGCCGATGGGGCCGCAGTTCGTCCGCCCGTAGCCGGGAGGGCCGTGACCCGTCCGCCCGTCTCCCCAGCTCCGGCGTCCGGCGGTCAGACACGGCTCTTGTAGCCGCGCCCCCACTGCAGACCCCAGCCGTACAGCCGGTCCAGCTCGGCCTGAAAGCCGTAGACGAACTTCACCTCGCGGCGCACGACCAGCTCGTCCTTGACCTTCTCCACGGTGAACACCGCACACGAGCGGGCCTGCGGGGCGCGCTCGTCGAGGTCTATCTCCACCCGCGGGCCGTTGCTGGGGTAGAGGGTCACCTTGGCCTGCGTACGGTCGAAGGCCGGGGTCGCGTCATAGATGTAGACGAAGAACAGCAGTCGCCGGATGTCTTCGCGGTGGTCGAGATTGACGTAGACCGTCTCTCCGGAAGGTGCGCCGAACCGGTCGTCGCCGCTGAGCTTCACATACGGCGGCTCGTTGAGGCTGCCCAGGAAGCCGCCGAGGGGCTGGACCACTCCCTTGGAGCCATCCGTCAGCTCATACAGACAGCCGAGGTCGAGGTCCACGTTGACCACGCCCTGGGTGTGCGCCTGGACGACCTCGGGCTGGAAGAGCCTGAAGGGGCGGCGCAGCAGGCCGCCGCTCCGCCGGGACCGGCCCTCGATGTCGGAGGTGCGCATGCGCCAGGAGAGGTTGACGCGGAGATTGCCGGTGGCGGCGCCCTGCTTGGTGAGCGAGACGGTCGGTTTCCGCCGGGTCAGTTCGATGGAGTTGGCGCCGCCGCCCGCGTCGAAGTCGAACGACCGCCTGCCGCCCAGCAGACCGTCCCAGAAAGCCATCTCCACCACCCCCAGATGTCCCGGTGTCCCCTGACGCACGACCGGTATACGGGCATACGACAGCGGGGCGGTCGTCAGGCCGTCGGCCCGAGACCGCCCCGCTCTGTGCGCTTCCCGCTACAGCCCGGGGTCACACCCCGGAGGACACCTCGGTCTTCTCACCCGAGCCGCCGGGGCCCCCGGAGCCGGGGTCGTCCCCGCCCGCTGCCGCGAGGGCGCGGTTGCGGCGCACGGAGGAGAAGAAGGACCAGGCGATCAGCGCCACGCCGATCAGGCCGGTGACGACCTCGGGAACCTCGTACTGGATGGTGATCAGCAGGATCACGGCCAGCGCGCCGATGGCGTAGTGGGCGCCGTGCTCCAGGTACACATAGTCGTCGAGGGTGCCCTGGCGGACCAGATAGACGGTCAGCGAACGCACATACATGGCGCCGATGCCGAGACCCAGCGCGATGACCACGGGGTCGTTGCTGACCGCGAAGGCGCCGATGACGCCGTCGAAGGAGAAGGACGCGTCCAGCACCTCGAGGTACATGAACATGAAGAAGGCGGCCTTGCCGACGAGCTTGGTCGCCGCGAGCGGCTTGCCGGTCCTCTTGGCCTCTTCCTCCGCCTCGTGCTCACGCTCCTCCTCTTCCTCGAGCTTGTCCTCGAAGAAGCCGGAGAGTCCGCCGACGATCATGTAGGTGACCACACCCGCGACGCCGGCGAGCAGCACGGTCGCGGACTTGTCGGCGTGGACTCCGCCGTACTGGTGGGCGTGGACGGCGAAGGTGGTCGCGGTGATCAGCAGCACGATCAGCGCGATGCAGGCCGACAGCATGTCGACCTTGCCGAGCTTGGCGAGCGGCCGCTCCAGCCAGGCCAGCCACTTGATCTCGCGCTCCTCGAAGATGAACTCCAGGAAGATCATCAGCAGGAACATGCCGCCGAAGGCGGCGATCGCCGGATGGGCGTCGGTGACCAGTTCCTCGTACCGCTCATGGTCGGTCAGCGCGAGGTCGACGGCCTCGATCGGGCCGAGCTGCGCGGTGATCGAGACGATCACCACCGGGAAGACCAGCCTCATGCCGAAGACGGCGATCAGGATGCCGATGGTGAGGAAGATCTTCTGCCAGAACTCGCTCATCTTCTTCAGCACGCCGGCGTTGACCACCGCGTTGTCGAAGGAGAGCGAGACTTCGAGGACGCTCAGGATCGCGACCAGCCAGAAGGCCGTCCACCCCCCGTAAAGCACCGCCGCGACCAGGCCGAGCGCAGTTACTGCGAACGACCAGCCGAAGGTCTTGAAAACCACTGGCTACCCAATCGTGTCATGGAGGTCGCCCAAAGAGTCCTTGGGCGACCGTCCCCCGCGCCGCGCACGGCTTTACGAAACATTGACTCCGAAGTCTAGAGCGATGCCCCGCAGCCCCGACGCGTACCCCTGCCCCACCGCCCGGAACTTCCATTCGCCGCCGTAGCGGTACAGCTCACCGAAGATCATCGCGGTCTCGGTGGAAGCGTCCTCACTCAGGTCGTAGCGGGCGAGCTCCTGGCCGTCCGCCTGGTTGACCACGCGAATGAATGCATTGCTGACCTGCCCGAAGGTCTGGCCGCGATTGTCTGCCTCATGGATGGAGACCGGGAAGACGATCTTGTCGCAGTGGGCGGGCACCTTGCCGAGATCCACCAGCAGCGACTCGTCGTCACCGTCCCCCTCGCCCGTGAGGTTGTCACCGGTGTGCTCGACCGAGCCGTCGGGGCTGGTGAGGTTGTTGTAGAAGACGAACCACTCGTCGCCCAGCACCCGGCCGGACTGGCAGAGCAGGGCGCTGGCGTCGAGGTCGAAGGGCGCTCCGGTCGTGGAGCGCGCGTCCCAGCCGAGTCCGACCAGCACCTGCGTGAGGTTGGGTGCGGCCTTGGAGAGGGAGACATTGCCTCCCTTGGCGAGTGTGACGCCCATGATGGTGAGTCCTCCCCGGGTGATGTGGTGCGAGACGCCGCACCGGCGGCGGCGGTGCGTGCGGTGCGTGCCGCACGCCGATGTACGCGGCGGCGACGGGCGGTGCGGCGACGACGACCGCACGACGGCACGGCGCCTGCGGCGCCGGTCTGTCAGGCGCGTCCGGCGCCGCACTGTGCAGTGCGACGCCGGACGCGGGATGCTGCTGCTGCGCGGAGCGCGCCGGCTCGGACGCCGGCTCAGCCGACTCAGACGTTGACGCCGAAGTCCTGAGCGATGCCGCGCAGACCCGAGGCGTACCCCTGGCCGATGGCGCGGAACTTCCACTCCGCGCCGTGGCGGTACAGCTCGCCGAAGACCATCGCGGTCTCGGTCGAGGCGTCCTCGGTCAGGTCGTAGCGGGCGAGCTCCTCGCCGTTGGCCTGGTTCACCACGCGGATGAAGGCGTTGCGCACCTGGCCGAACGACTGCTGGCGGGTCTCGGCGTCGTAGATCGAGACCGGGAACACGATCTTCTCGACGTCGCCCGGGACCCCGGCGAGGTTGACCTTGATCTGCTCGTCGTCGCCCTCGCCCTCACCGGTGAGGTTGTCACCGGTGTGCTCGACGGAGCCGTCGGCGCTCTTGAGGTTGTTGAAGAAGACGAAATTGCCGTCCACGGCGACCTTGCCCTCGGCGTTGGTCAGCAGGGCGCTGGCGTCGAGGTCGAAGTCGGTTCCGGTGGTGGTCCGCACGTCCCAGCCGAGACCGACGGTCACCGCGGTCAGATTGGGCGCGGCCTTGGTCAGCGAGACGTTGCCGCCCTTGCTGAGGCTGACTCCCACGAGTCCCTCCATTGGTTGTCAGGGGCAGCGCCCCCGTTGTGCCTTGCATCGGATCAACGTCTGGATCCTAGTGACCGGTTCCCGGGTCAAACAGACACTTCGACCGAAGAATCACAGGGTGTCGAGAGCCTTGACGTAGTCGTTCAGATCCCGGGCGTCCGGCAGATCGTTGACGACGGTCCAGCGGACCGTGCCCGAGGCGTCGATGACGAAGGTGCCGCGCACCGCGCACCCCTTCTCCTCGTCGAAGACGCCGTACGCCCGCGCGGCCTCGCCGTGCGGCCAGAAGTCGGAGAGCAGCGGATACTCCAGTCCCTCCTGCTCGCCGAAGATGCGCAGGCTGTGCATCGAGTCGGCGGAGACGGCGAGCAGCTGCGTCTCGTCGTTGACGAACGACGGCAGCTGCTCCTGGAGCGCACGGAGCTCGCCCGTGCACACACCGGTGAACGCGAACGGATAGAAGAGCAGGACGACGCGCTTGCCGCCACGGAAGTCCGCGAGCCGCACGGTGCGTCCGTGGTTGTCCTTCAGCTCAAAGTCCGGGGCCTGTGCGCCGACCTCGATCGCCATGTCCACTCCACCTCTTTGGGAACTCCGCTCCCGCTGGGCCGAACCGGTGAAGCCCCACCCTACGCGCCTGTGCCAGGGCCCCGCGGCGGCTGGGCGGCCACGGGGCCCTCGAGGGTGCGGCTCCACCCCTTGGGCGGATGAGCCGAAGGGGGAGGATTCAGCGCTTGGGTGCGGCGAGACGGACGCCCGACCAGTCCTTGCCGACGCTGATGCTCTTGGATGAGGAGAGGCCGGCGGTCTTGGCCGCGTCGATCACATCGCTCGGCTCGACGTATCCGTCACGACCGGTCTTCGGCGTCAGCAGACAGATGACACCGCCCTCGTCCAGCAGGCCGATGGCATCGACCAGCGCGTCCGTGAGATCGCCGTCCTCGTCGCGGAACCAGAGCACGACGGCGTCGGCGACGTCGTCGTAGTCCTCGTCCACGAGCTCCTGACCGATCACGGACTCGATGCCTTCACGGAGATCCTGGTCGACGTCGTCGTCGTAACCGATCTCCTGGACCACCTGTCCGGGAGAGAACCCCAGCTTTCCAGCCGGGTTGGTCCGCTCCTCCGCGTGGTCCGCGGTCGCGCTCACGGCTTGCCTCCTGATCGTGTGTGGAAAATGCTGCAGCCGCGCGCGTACGCGCGGCGTTGGCCGTAGTCCACACGTGCTGGGCGGATCGCGCAAGTACCCGGCCGCCGAGACCGCCGAAACGGTGACGTTTGCGGCCGTCTCGCCGCAAGTCCAGGCACGCTCGAGGGACTGAGGGCGACCCAGGGCACACCCTTCGACGGCCTTTGCGGCTTTTCTTCCCGGCAACCCGCCCTCATACGCCACCCAATCGCGAACAAAGGGCCGAAACGCCTGCGCGATCCCGGTGCGCGCATACGACGTGCATACGGCGTGCACACGGCGTAGCACCCCGCCCGCATACGACGCGCACCCCCGCCCGCCCGCGACCTGACACAGGACTTCGGGGTTACCCCTGGGTAGAGATGACGTTTCCCGTCCAGCGGTACACGATGGGAGACGGTGCACGCCCGCCCTGTCGCAACTCCCGCCCTGTCACACCTCTCCTAACAGTGAAGGAACAGCGTGGCTTCCGGATCAGATCGCAACCCGATCATCATTGGCGGCCTTCCCAGTCAGGTCCCGGACTTCGATCCCGAAGAGACCCAGGAGTGGCTGGACTCCCTCGACGCCGCCGTCGACGAGCGGGGGCGGGAGCGCGCCCGCTACCTGATGCTCCGCCTGATCGAGCGGGCCCGTGAGAAGCGCGTGGCCGTGCCCGAGATGCGCTCCACGGACTACGTCAACACCATCGCCACCAAGGACGAGCCGTTCTTCCCCGGAAACGAGGAGATCGAGCGGAGCATCCTCAACGCCACCCGGTGGAACGCGGCCGTCATGGTCTCGCGCGCCCAGCGCCCCGGGATCGGCGTCGGCGGCCATATCGCCACCTTCGCCTCCTCCGCCTCCCTCTACGACGTGGGCTTCAACCACTTCTTCCGCGGCAAGGACGAGGGCGACGGCGGCGACCAGATCTTCTTCCAGGGGCACGCCTCCCCCGGGATCTACGCCCGCGCCTTCCTGCTCGACCGGCTCGACGAGGCCCGGCTCGACGCCTTCCGCCAGGAGAAGTCCAAGGCCCCCGACGGTCTGTCGTCCTATCCGCATCCGCGGCTGATGCCGGACTTCTGGGAGTTCCCGACCGTCTCCATGGGCCTGGGCCCGATCAGCGCCATCTACCAGGCGCGGATGAACCGCTATATGGAGGCCCGCGGCATCGCCGACACCTCCAGGTCCCACGTCTGGGCCTTCCTCGGCGACGGCGAGATGGACGAGCCGGAGTCGCTCGGCCAGCTCTCCATCGCAGCCCGCGAGGGCCTGGACAATCTGACCTTCGTGGTCAACTGCAATCTCCAGCGGCTGGACGGCCCGGTGCGCGGCAACGGCAAGATCATCCAGGAGCTGGAGTCGCAGTTCCGCGGCGCCGGCTGGAATGTGATCAAGCTGATCTGGGACCGCACCTGGGACCCGCTGCTCGCCCAGGACCGGGACGGCGTGCTGGTCAACAAGCTGAACATCACGCCGGACGGGCAGTTCCAGACGTACGCCACCGAGACCGGCGCATACATCCGCGACCACTTCTTCGGCGACGACCACCGGCTGCGCGCGATGGTCGCGAACATGACCGACCACCAGATCCTGATGCTCGGCCGCGGCGGCCACGACCACCGCAAGATCTACGCCGCCTACTCGGCGGCCCGTGCCCACAAGGGCCAGCCCACGGTGATCCTCGCCCAGACCGTGAAGGGCTGGACGCTCGGCCCGAACTTCGAGGGCCGCAACGCCACCCACCAGATGAAGAAGCTGACGGTCGACGACCTCAAGGGCTTCCGGGACCGGCTGCACCTGCCCATCGCGGACAAGGACCTGGAAAGCGGCCTGCCGCCGTACTACCACCCCGGCCGCGACTCCGAAGAGATCCAGTACATGCACGACCGGCGCAAGTCCCTGGGCGGGTACGCGCCGACCCGCGTCGTGCGCGCGAAGCCCCTGCAACTGCCCGACGACAAGGTGTACGCGGCCGTCAAGAAGGGCTCCGGACAGCAGTCCATCGCCACCACCATGGCGTTCGTCCGGCTGCTGAAGGACCTGATGCGGGACAAGGAGATCGGCAAGCGGTTCGTACTGATCGCGCCGGACGAGTACCGCACCTTCGGCATGGACTCCTTCTTCCCGAGCGCCAAGATCTACAACCCGCTGGGGCAGCAGTACGAGGCGGTGGACCGCGAGCTGCTGCTCGCCTACAAGGAGTCCCCCACCGGACAGATGCTGCACGACGGCATCTCGGAGGCCGGCTGCACCGCCTCGCTGATCGCCGCGGGCTCCGCGTACGCCACCCACGGCGAACCGTTGGTCCCGGTGTACGTCTTCTACTCGATGTTCGGCTTCCAGCGCACCGGCGACCAGTTCTGGCAGATGGCGGACCAGCTGGCGCGCGGCTTCGTGCTGGGCGCGACCGCCGGGCGCACCACGCTGACCGGCGAGGGCCTGCAGCACGCGGACGGCCACTCGCAGCTGCTGGCCTCCACAAACCCGGCGTGCGTCGCCTACGACCCCGCCTTCGGCTTCGAGATCGCCCATATCGTCAAGGACGGTCTGCGCCGGATGTACGGCTCCGACGCCGAGCACCCCCACGGCGAGGACGTCTTCTACTACCTGACCGTCTACAACGAGCCCATCCAGCACCCGGCCGAACCCGACGACGTGGACGTCGAGGGCATCCTCAAGGGCCTCCACCGCTTCAAGGCGGGCGAGGCCGGCGACCTGTCCGCCCAGATCCTGGCGTCCGGCGTCGCCGTGCCCTGGGCCGTGGAGGCGCAGCGGCTGCTGGCCGAGGAGTGGAACGTCCGCGCCGACGTGTGGTCGGCGACCTCCTGGAACGAGCTGCGGCGCGACGCCGTCGCCACGGACGAGCACAACCTCCTCCACCCGGAGGAGGAGCAGCGCGTTCCGTACGTCACCCGGAAGCTGTCCGGGGCGGCCGGTCCGTTCGTCGCGGTCTCCGACTGGATGCGGTCCGTGCCGGACCAGATCTCCCGCTGGGTGCCGGGGACGTACACCTCCCTGGGCGCCGACGGCTTCGGCTTCGCGGACACGCGGGGCGCGGCGCGGCGGTACTTCCACATCGACGCGCAGTCGATCGTGCTGGCGGTGCTGACGGAGCTGGCGCGGGAGGGAAAGCTGGACCGCTCGGTTCTGAAGCAGGCGGTCGACCGTTATCAGCTGCTGGACGTCGCCGCGGCTGAGCCGGGTGCGGCGGGCGGCGACGCGTAGCCGCCTGCGGCGCGCATACGGGGTCCGGGGCCGGGGCACCTCGCCTCGTGCCGAGCCACGGGGCCTCGCTCCGGGTCCGGGTCCCGCCCCAGGCCCGGACCCGGAGCCCGGCTCGAGCCGGGAGCCCGGGGGCCTCGCTTCGTACTGGCCCCCGGGACCCGCGGTCCCCGAGGCACCCGGAGCCTCGCCCCGCGCCGCCCCAGGCCCGGGGCGCTCGGGTGGGCGGGGCGAGCGGAAAGGCCCGGGGGAAGGGTGCACGGGGGCGTCGGCCCCACATGCGGTGCCCCTAACATGCTGCGCATGAACGAAACGTCCGCCCAAGATCGGTGGGAGCGGCGCAGTCAGGGGCCCCTCCTGTGGCTCGCCGTCGCCTTCGCCGTCGCGTACGCCGTACCCGTCGTCGCCCCTGACTCCGCCCCCTGGGTGCGCACCCTGTGCGTGATCACGAACTGGGTGGTCTGGGCGGCGTTCGCCGTGGACTACACCGCACGGCTGTGGCTCGCCGAGAACCGGATGCGTTTCGTCCGCTCCAACCCGCTCTCCCTGCTCGCCGTCGCCCTCCCCCTCCTCCAGCCGCTACGGCTGCTCAAGCTGGTCTCGATGCTGCTGCTCGCGGGCCAGCGGGCCCGTATGGCGTCGCAGGTGCGGGTGACGACCTATGTCGCCGGCTCCTGCCTCGGGCTGCTGATCTTCGGGGCGCTGGCGGTGCTGGAGGTGGAACGCCATGCGCCCGGTGCGTCGATCCAGTCGCTGGGCGACGCCCTGTGGTGGGCGTTCACCACGATGACCACCGTCGGGTACGGGGACATGGCGCCCACGACCGGCGTCGGCCGGATCCTGGCGGTGGGGCTGATGCTCTCCGGCATCGCCCTGCTCGGTGTGGTCACGGCGAACATCGCCGCTTGGTTCATCGCCCGCTTCGAGAAGGACGAGGACGCCGAGCGCCGTCACTCCGAGGCCATCGAGGCACTGACCGCCGAGGTCCGCTCGCTGCGTGCCGAGGTGGCGCGGCTGTCCGAACCGGAATCCGAGCGGGAAACCGACCGGGGATCCGAGAGGGATTCGCAGCCGGCCTCCGAGCCGGGCGGCGAGCCGGTCCCCGCGCCGGGATCCGCCCCGGTCCCCGCGGCCCGGACCGCGGCCCGGTCATAGACGACGAGGTTCCGGCGCGCCGTCCTCTCCGACGCGAACGCCACGGCGGAGGTGTGGCTGCGCCCCCACAGGTGCCGGACGTCCGCTACGTCCGGCACCCCGCGCCGGCCGGGCGGACAGGCCTCAGCTCTCCCACAGTTTGAACGCCCGCACCCGGTACGGCGAGCGCGGCGCCCATGTCCCGCTGCCCGGGTACGTCTCGAACTCGCCCGTCTCCGCGCATTCGCCCGACTGGTAGGTGGTGACCGGCCGTCCGGTCCTGTTGGCCAGTGACTGGGCCGCGGCCCCCGCCGGAAGCCGGATGCAGGACTCGATGTCGGTGTCGGCGAGTTCGAAGGTCTGGCGGGGGCCCTGGAAGTCGTCCTCGGGCCACAGGCAGAGCTGCCCCGGCCCACAGGGCCCGAGGTCCGCCGGCGCCCCGGAGGCCGCGGCGGTTGCCGCGGGGGCCGACAGCAGGGCGGCGGCGGTCGCGGCGAGCACCGCGAACGCGGCGGTGGCCGTGGCGGTGGCGGTGGCGGTCATCTGCATCTGGTTCTCCCCCGTACGGTGTGGTCCTGCTCTGGAACCACGGTGGGCCGCCCGGCCCCGACCGGGGAAGGGCGCCTGCGGCCGATCACCCTGATGGGCGACTGGCCCTCCTCCCCCGGCAAGCACCCGGTAGCCGCAGGCGACCAAGGCGCGGCGCACGTCCTCGGCGCGCGCGGGCGCGAAACGTGATCTGCCTCACGGTATTCACAGAGGTGCCCGTGAGTCTCCTAGGGTGTCCCGCAGTGACTTCCTTCAACACCTCCCCCACCCTCCCCGTCTGGCGCGCAGTGCTGGCTCTGGCCGTCGTGTTCGTGATGCTGGCGACGACGGGGTGGACCGCCGTACGACACCACGGCGGTCCACGGGACGCCCTGGAAGCCGAGTTGACCGGGTGGCGGAAGGAGCGGGTGGGGACTCGTGCCCTGCCCTCGCCCGACTCTCCGCCACAGCGCATCGCCGCGTTCTTCGCGTCGATCGGCTCGGCGCGGCAGCACCGACTCGCGGACCGCTTCCCCCGCATCGTCGGCAATCTCAACGGCGCGCCCGTCAGCCTGCGTTACCGCGCCAACCGCAGCTCTCTCGGCGCGACGCTGAAGATGGAGGGCGAGCGGCTCCGCAAGGCCTCGTCCCGGCTGACCCGCGAGGGTCGGCACACCGCCGCCCGCCGGCTGCACCGCTTCCGGGCGCTGATGGCCCCCGACCGGCAGATCCTCGCCTTCGACCCGTCCGGTTCCGGGAAGGTCGCCGAGGTCTTCGGCGACCTCGACCGCGCCGAGCGGGTCTCGGTCGTGGTCCCGGGCGTCGACACCAATCTGCTCACCTTCCAGAGGACCGCGCGCAAGTACACCGCTCCGGTGGGCATGGCGCAGTCGCTGTACGCCGCCGAGCAGGCCGCGGCGCCCGGGGCCCGTACGGCCGTCATCGCATGGGCGGACTACACCGCGCCCGTCGGGATCGGCATGGACTCGGCGATCGGCCGGCTCGCGGAGAGCGGCGCGGTGCGGCTGACGGCGCTGACCGAGGCGCTCCCCGGCGACTCGGAGGTCGCGCTGTTCTGCCACAGCTACGGTTCCGTGGTCTGCGGGGTCGCCGCGCGCGGCCTGCCGCCGCGCGTCACCGACCTGGCGGTCGCGGGCAGTCCCGGCATGCGCGCGGAGAACGTCGCAGGCCTGGGCACCCGTGCCCGGGTGTGGGCGATGCGGGACGAGGACGACTGGATCGAGGACGTGCCGCATCTGGCGGTCGGGGGGCTCGGGCACGGCGAGGACCCGGTCGCGCCCGACTTCGGCGCGCGTGTGCTGTCGGCTGCGGGCGCGGTCGGCCACGCAGGCTATTTCAAGCCGGGAACGGGGAGTGTGGAGAACTTCGCCGCGATAGGCGTCGGCTCCTACGGCGACGTGGAATGTGCGCCGGGTCATCGGGCCTGCCGCAGCGGTATTTCCGGCGCAAAAGGCATCTGACGCGCGTAGACCGCCGTGGATCGAGGTGGATCCGGGTGGATTTGGCTGGTTGCCAAGGGGCGACGCGCGGGCGTACGCCGCATACGATGAGGCGTATGGGTGATGTGCTGGCCGGAATTCAAGCCACTTGGGAGTTCGAGTCCGACTCCGTGCTCATCCGCTTCGAACGGGGGATCCGTACGCCGAAGCTGCTCTCCGTGCTCGGTGAACGGCGCATCCCCCACGAGGCGTTGGCGTCGGTGACGCTCACTCCCGGCAAGCGGGGGACGGTGGCGCTGCGCGCCGTGCCCAGATCCGGCGCGGACCCGCTGATGGAAGCGGCCGCGGACCAACTCAAGGAGGCCTGCGACCCCTACCGGCTGGTACTGCCGGCCGAGCGGGAGACACTCGCCGAGTACTACGCCGACGAGCTGCGGGCCCGGCTGAGCCCGGACGCGGACCGGCCGGCGGACCGCTTCACAGTGGCGGCCCCGCCCCCGCCGCTGCACTTCAAGGCCTACGACGGCAAGGCCTCGTTCGACGGCACGCACGTCTCCTTCCGCTGGTTCCGGACGGGCGCGTCGTCGGCGAAGTGGAAGGCCGGCGACCAGAGCTTCCCGGTGGCGGAGCTGAGCGGGGTGGAGTGGCGCTCGCCCGAGGTCTTCGACGGCTGTCTGCGGCTGCTGCGGGACGGCGGCACGCCCGGGGAGCGGGCGCAGCCGGACCAGGACCCCGCCGCGGTGGTCTTCGGACTGGGCTACGGGCCGGTGCACGAGTCGCTGCCGTTCGCGGCGGCGGTGCTGGAGTCGATCCGCACGACGTCGGCCGTCCCGGCCCTGGCGATCCCCTCGGCCCGCCGCGACCCGGCGGACATCGCGGACCGGATCCGGCATCTGGGGGAGCTGCACCAGGCGGGACTGGTGACGGACGAGGAGTTCACCAGCAAGAAGGCGGAGCTCCTGGCGGAGCTGTGACCGGGGCCGGGCCCCGTGTCATACCGTTCCGATCCTGGCCCGGCCGGCCTGGCTGCCGCCGTTCGCCGCAGTGCTGATCCTGACCGGCCGCCGCAGCCGGTCCTTCGAGGCGCCGTGGCACGGTGCGGGCCGGGGGCGGCGGCGGTCGCGGGGCTGCTGGCGGCGTTCTTCGCGGTCTTCGCACTGGGCCTGGCGTGACGCCGGACCGGCCGCCAGGTCATCCGCCGGGACGCACTCGGATCACTCGCGGCCCGCCGACGTGCTCGACATGTCCGGGTACCGCTCGCCCGCCACCCGGGCCGCGATGGCGTCCAGGGTCTTCAGCTCGGCCTCGTCGAGGACCAGCCGGGCGGCCGCCGTGTTCTCCTCCAGGCGGGTGCGCCTGCGGGTGCCGGGGATCGGGATCACCGGCAGACCGTGCGCCCCGGCCCGGTGGTGGACCCAGGCGAGGGCGATCTGGGCGAGGGTGGCGCGGTGGGCGGCCGCGATCTCCCGCAGGGGGGCGAGCAGGGCCGCGTTGGCGGTGGCGTTGGGGCCGGTGAGGCGAGGGAAGTAGCGACGCAGGTCGTCCTCGCTGAGCTCCTGTTCGGCGTGGACGAACGCCCCCGTCAGAAAGCCCCGGCCGAGCGGGGAGTACGGCACGAGGGCGGTGCCCAGCTCGGCGGCCGCCGGGACGACCTTCTGCTCGATGTCGCGGCTGAACAGCGACCACTCCGACTGCACGGCGGCGATGGGGTGCACGGCGTGCGCCGCGCGCAGCTCGTCTGCGGTGACCTCGCTCAGGCCGAGGCGTCTGACCTTGCCCTGGGCGACGAGTTCGGCCATCGCGCCGACCGACTCCTCGATGGGGACGTCCGGGTCGCGGCGGTGCATGTAGTAGAGGTCGATCCGGTCCACGCCGAGGCGGCGCAGACTGGCGTCGGCGCACTGGCGGATGTACGCGGGATCGTTGCTGATGGTCCGCCTGGCGGGGTCGTCCGGGTCGAGCCGTATGGCGAACTTGGTGGCCAGCACGATGTCGTCGCGGTGCGCCCGGACGAAGGGGGCGAGGAACTTCTCGTTCTCCCCGGCCCCGTACATGTCGGCCGTGTCGTACAGGGTGACGCCCAGCTCCAGGGCGCGCTCCAGTGTGGCGCGCGCTTCGCGGGCGTCGGTCGGGCCGTAGGCGAAGCTCATGCCCATACAGCCGAGGCCCTGGACGCCGACCTCGTCTCCGGTGCTGCCGAGCGGGGCTCGTGCGAGGGCGGCGGTGCTGTTCGCGGTGTCCGTCTCGGGGGACGTCTTCGGGATGGTCATAGGTGGGTTCAGACCCTCTCCGGCGCCCTGCGGGCGTCAGTGTCGGAGGCGCGTGCGGTGTTGTCGGCGCCGTCGGCGATCTCGGTGTTTGCGGTGTTCTCGGTGTTTACGGTGTTCTCGGTGTTTGCGGTGTTCTCGGTGTTTGCGGTGTTTGCGGTGTTCTCGGCGCTGTCGGCGCTGTCGGCGCTGTCGGCGTAGAAACCGATCTTGCAGTCGAGTACGGCAAGGGTGTCCTGGAGCTCCGCGATCCGGGCGATCACGTCGCGCCGGGTCCGCTCCAGCAGTTCCTTCCTGGCCTCGAAGGTGTGCTCGCCCTCCCGTACGAGATGTGCGTAGCGGACCATGTCCGCCACCGGCATCCCGGTCAGCCGGAGCTTGCCGACGAGCGCGAGCCAGTCCAGGTCCCGGTTGGAGAACCGGCGTTGGCCCGTGTGCGAACGGTCGACGTGCGGCATCAGCCCGATCCGCTCGTACCAGCGCAGGGTGTGCGCGGTGAGCCCGGTCAGGGCCGCGACCTCGCTGATCGTGTACCGGTCCTCACCGGCCGGCCGCGGGTGGGAACCCGAGGCGGAGAGAGAGGCGAACGGCGTGGGAGGGGAAGCGGAGACAGGGGCGGATTCGGGGGTGCTCTCAGTCACCATGCCGCCACGCTAGAACCTTGGAGTGCACTTCAAGCAAGCCCGTTCCGTACGTGTGTCCGCCCACCCCTTAGGCTCATACGCATGCAGAGCCTGGCGATGATCGAGAACTGGCCGACGCCGACCGCGGCGGCCGCCGTCGTGCGCGCGGACGGGACCGTCGCCGGCGCGCACGGTCCCACCGGACACCGCTTCCCGCTCGCCTCCGTCACCAAGCCGCTCGCCGCGTACGCGGCGCTCGTGGCGTACGAGGAGGGGGCGGTCGAACTCGACGAGCCGGCCGGTCCCGAGGGCTCGACCGTGCGGCATCTGCTCGCCCACACCTCCGGTCTCGCCTTCGACGAGCACCGCGCCGTGGCCGCGCCCGGCACACGCAGGATCTACTCCAACGCGGGTTTCGAGGTGCTCGGCGACCACATCGCCAAGGCGACGGACATCCCGTTCGAGGAGTATCTGCGGCAGGCGGTGCTCGAACCGCTGGGGATGACCTCGACCGCGCTCGACGGGTCCCCGGCCAAGGACGCCGTCTCGACGGTCGACGACCTGGTGCGCTTCGCCGCCGAGGTCCAGGCCCCGCGGCTGCTCGACGCCCGCACGGTCCTGGAGGCGATGACCGTCGTCCATCCGGGGCTGACCGGCATCCTGCCCGGCTACGGGCATCAGAAGCCCAACGACTGGGGCCTCGGCTTCGAGATCCGCGACGGCAAGTCCCCGCACTGGACGGGCGCCTCGTCGTCGCCGCGCGCCTTCGGGCACTTCGGCCAGTCCGGCACCTTCCTGTGGATCGACCCGGACGCGGGCGCGGCGTGTGCGGCGCTGACGGACCGGGCGTTCGGGCCGTGGGCGATCGAGGCGTGGCCGACGTTCACGGACGCGGTGCTGGCGGAGCTGAGGTCTGCCTGAGATCGTCGGGTTCGGCGACCTGTGGCGTGGGCCGGGCATCGGCCCCGTCCTCCTCGGCGCAGCGCGACGCGGGCAGCCCGCCGTCCGGGCCGATGAGAAGCACCTCGACGGCGCCCGACGTGTCGGCGGCGTACGCGGTCGTGCACACCAGCTGCCGTACGGCGTGCTCCGGCAGCCCACGCACCGAGAACGCGGCCCTGATCTCGACCCGGCCGGGGAACTCCGCGGACCGCGTCACCCGCAGGGCGCCCACGGGCGGCGGGGGCAGGGCGCTCTCCAGCCCGGCCTCCTGCTCGTGCGGCAGCGGCCCCGCCACCAGCGCGGCGAGGCTTTTGCCGATCGCCTCCTGCGAGATATGCAGTTCCTCGGGTCCGCCGAAGTTCGTGTCGGCCGACCGGGCCACCGGCACCAACTGTCTCTCGGGGCCGACGAAGAACAGCAGCAGCCGGTGTGCTTCGTCGGGGTAGACGTTGACGGTGGCGGGCCCGCCGGCCTCGACGACGCCGGTCCCCTGCACTCCGCAGCCCGCCAGCAGCAGGGCCGCCGATGCGGCGAGAGCCCGGCCCAGAGCCCGCCTCACGAGGTCGCCCCCTCCGTGGTCAGGGGCAGTTCGACGGTGAAGACGGCCCCGCCGCCGGCGGCGTTGGCGGCGCGGACCGTGCCGCCGTGCAGCCGTACGTTCTCCAGGGTGATGGCCAGTCCGAGACCGCTGCCCTCCGAGCGGGTGCGGGCGGCGTCCGCCTTGTAGAAGCGGTCGAAGAGATGCGGCATGGCCTCCTTGCTGATGCCCGGGCCGCTGTCGGCGACCTCCATGACCAGGACTGCCGGTCCCGTGCCGGGGGTCCGGGCGCTCACCCGGACCGTGACGGGCGCGGCGCCGTGCCGCAGCGCGTTGCCGACGAGATTGGCCACGATGACGTCAAAGCGCCGCGGGTCGACGCGGGCGCGGATGGCGTCGGGCAAGTCCGCGACGACGTCGGCGGGATCGCTCCAGCGGCGGCTGTGCAGGGTCTTGCGGATCGTTTCGGCGATGTCGACCTCGTCGAGGTGCAGTTCGGCGGCGCGGGCGTCAAAGCGGGAGATCTCCATCAGATCCTCGACCAGGACGGCGAGCCTGCCCGTCTCCACGCTGATCAACCGGACGGCGGCGGCGGTGTCGCGGTCCAGCGACCCGGCGTCCTCGTCGAGGAGTTCGGTGACGGCGAGCATCCCGGCGAGCGGAGTGCGCAGCTCGTGTGAGACGTCGGCGGCGAAGCGCCGGGCGCGGCTCTCGGCGCGCTGGAGTTCGTCCACCGACCGTTCCAGCGCGCCCGCCGACTCGTTGAAGGTGCGGGCGAGGTCGGCGAGTTCGTCCGACCCCTTTGCCTGGATGCGGGTGTCGAGCCGTCCGCGGCCCATGCTGCGGGCGGCCTCCCGCAGTTCACGCACCGGCCGCAGCACGCTGCGGGCGGACAGCAGAGCGGGCACGAGCGCCACGGCCAGCCCCGGCACCGCGCCGTCCCGGGCGGCCGTGACCATGGCCCGCACGTTGGCCTCCTCGTCGTTCAGCGGCATCACCGCGTACAGCGTCAGCCCGCTGGACTGGTAGGAGTGGCCGGTGGCGAAGACGGCGGGCACCGCGATGGTGAGGTAGGGGTCGCCGCCCTTGACGACGCGCTGGAAGCTGCCGCGGGGGTCGGCGTGGGCGGCGCGGCGCAGCTCCGGGGTGATGACGGTGGAAACCGGGCTGCTGGTGGAGGAGACCCGGACCGATCCGTACTCGGCGAAGACGTACCAGGCGCGGGGCTTTCCGCGGCCCGCTATGCGGCGCAGCTCCCGCTGGAGGTGGGCGCCGTCGACGGGGAGGCCGACGGCGAGGTTGGCCACCTGGTCGCGGAAGGAGGAGACGGCGGTGTTCTGAGTCTGCTCCAGGATGGCGTTGCGGGCTTCGCGATAGGTGAGGGTGGCGGTGGTGCCCGCACTGACGGCGGCGACGAGGAGGAAGGCGAGGACGAGCCGGGTGCGCAGCCCGAAGCGCGCCCGTGTCGGCGACCCGGCAGCCTCACGCGCGTCGCTCACAGATCCCCCTCGTTCGCTTCTCCGCCCACTCGGCGAAACAGCAGACACCGCCACCGCCTGCGACCCGGCAGCCTCGCGTGCGTCGCTCACAGATCCCCCTCGTTCGCTTCTCCGCCCACTCGGCGAAACAGCAGACACCGCCACCGCCTGCGACCCGGCAGCCTCGCGTGCGTCGCTCACAGTGGGCCGAAGCGGTAGCCGAAGCCGCGCAGCGTCTGTATGTAGCGCGGGGTGCCGGGCACGTCCTCGATCTTGTTCCGGAGCCGCCGGACGCAGGCGTCGACCAGTCGGGCGTCGCCGTGGTAGCTGTGCTCCCAGACGTGTTCGAGGAGCTGCTGTCTGCTGAAGACCTGTTCTGGGGCGGCGGTCATATACAGCAGCAGTCTCAGCTCGGAGGGGGCGAGCGTGAGCCGCTGCCCGCCCTTGGAGACGGTCAGCCCGGCGCGGTCGACGGCGAGTTCGCCGTGGACTTCGACGGAGGGCCGGCCGGCGGGCGCCTCGATCCGGCGGAGCACCGCCCTGATCCGGGCGTCGATCACATCGGTGCGGGCGGGTTTGACGATGTAGTCGTCGGCGCCCGCCTCCAGTCCCACCACGACGTCGAAGTCGTCGCCGCGGGCCGTGAGCATGATGATGGGCAGTTGGCTGGCCTCCCGGACCTGGCGGCAGATCTGCACGCCGTTCATGCCCGGCAGCATCAGATCCAGCAGCAGCAGATCGGGGCGGAACTCACCGAGGGCGGCGAGCCCGGCCTCCCCGGTGCCGACGCCGCACACCTCGTGCCCGCGTCGGCGCAGTCCGAGTTCGACGCCTTCGCGGACGGAGGGATCGTCTTCGATCAGCAGGACGCGTGGCATGAGCGGAGTATCCCAACGATGTGTCCGGACAGGTCAGGCAGTTCAGGGGGTTCGGCGGGTTCGGCGCAGGCGGCGGCCGGCGGTGCGGAGCACGGCCCGCACCTCTTCGAGACGCAACGGGCGGGACAGCAGCGCGAAGACCGCCGCGACGGCCGCAGTGCCCGCCGCGGCGGACACGAGCGGCCCGTGCTGCGAGGTCTGCTCGGCGGCCAGGCGGGCGAGGACGGTCGCGGGTGCGGCGGCGAGCAGCAGCCGCGCGAGTGCCGCGGCCGTCGGGGAGCGCCTCAGCCGGGTTCGGGCCCGGGAGCCGGATGTCCGGGCGAGCCGGCGGTGGAGCGTGTACGCGGTGACGGCCCAGCCCGCGAAGAGGGCGGCCGAGTAGGCCCCGGCCATGCCGGTGACCGCCCAGCGGGCGGGCAGCAGCAGATACGCGGCGGCCGAGCCGCCCGCGTTGAGCGCCACGATCACCAGGTTGAGCAGGAAGGGCGTACGGGTGTCGGAGAGCGCGTAGAAGGCGCGGGAGAGCACATACTGGCCGGAGAAGGCGATCAGCCCGGGTGCGAACGCGGCCAACGCGCCCGCCATGACCGCGATGTCGCCGGCGTCGGTCCTGCCGTACTGGTAGACGAGCGCCATGACCGGCTGGGCGAGCGCGAGCAGCGCGCAGGCGGCGGGCACGACGACCGCGAGGCTGCCGCGCAGGGCGTACGCGACGTCCCGGCGCACGGCCGCGGCGTCGCCGTCGGCGGCCGCGCCGCTCATCCGCGGCATAAGGGCGGTGACCAGGGAGACGGTCACGATGCCGTGCGGCACTGCCCACAGCACATAGGCGTTGTTGTAGGCGCTGAAGCCGGCGCCGCCGTCGATGCCGAGCGCGGCGGCCCGGGTGCCGGCGGCTGTGGCGAGCCGGGTCACCGCCCAGTACGCCAGCTGGTTGGTCAGCACCAGCAGGACCAGCCAGCCAGCGGAGCGCAGCGGCCGGGTCAGTCCGCTGCCGCGCCAGTCGAACCGCGGCCGCCAGCGGAACCGGGCCGCTCGCAGCGACGGCCACAGCGCGAGCGCCTGGACGGCGATCCCGGCGGTGGTGCCCCAGCCGAGGAGGGCGGTCTCGGCGGGGGTGAGGGCGCCGCCGGTGCCCGCGGTGACCAGGAACAGCCCGAACACGGCGATGACGACGACGTTGTTGAGGACCGGCGTCCACATCATCGCGCCGAACCGGCCGCGGGCGTTGAGCACCTGCCCGAGCAGGGTGAACAGTCCGAGGAAGAAGATCTGCGGCAGGCAGTAGCGGGCGAAGGCCACGGTGGCGGCCCGCTGCCCGCCGGTGTAGTCCGTGTAGACGTCGACGACGGCGGGCGCGGCGAGCACGGCCGCGGCGGTGAGCACGACAAGTGCGGCGGTGCAGACGGTGAGCAGCCGGTCGGTGTACGCGGCTCCGCCGTCGTCGTGCTCCTTGGCGGCCTTGACGAGCTCCGGCACGAAGACGGCGTTCAGCGCGCCGCCGAGGAGCAGCATGTAGACGATGGTGGGCACGGAGTTCCCGACGGCGTACCCGTCGGCGACCACGCCCACTCCGAGAGCGGCGGCCACCACGGCGGACCGCACGAATCCGGTGGCCCGCGACACGACGGACCCGGCGGCCATGACGGCCCCGCTGCGCGCGACGGACGCCTGCCGCGGGCCGGGTTCCGCGGACCCGGCGCGGTCGTCGCGCTCGGTGCCCGCAGCGTGCCCGCCGCCGGACGACGCTCCGTCCCGCGGTGCGGGGCCTGGGTCCCGGGGTGCGGGGCCTGGGTCCCGGGGTGCGGGGCCTGGGTCCCGCGGTGCCGGGCCTGGGTCCGCGCCGACGTGCGCGGCCGGCGCCGACGCCGTCTCCTCGGACGCCGCACCAGCGGGAACGGCCGGATCGCCCGCCGCCGGCACGGCGGCGTTGCGCCGTGCGGGCGGGACGTCGACGGTCTCGGCGGGGCCGCCGGCCGGCGGGTGGCGCAGGCTCATCGGCGGGTCAGATACGCCTGGAAGGCGCGATACAGCGTGTGGTTGGCGGTGCCGCTCAAGGGTGTCTCCCACTCCCCCAGGGTCTCGACGACCTGTCCCCCGGTGCCGAGCTTCCAGCGCAGCAGCCCGAACGGACGTTCGTCAGGGTCGAGAGTGGAGGGTACCCCGCGCATGTCGTAGACCTCCGCTCCCCGTTCATGGGCGTCGAGGAGCATCCGCCACTGCAGCGCGTTGGAAGGGCGGACCTCGCGGCGGTGGTCGGCGGAGGCGCCCGTCTGGTACCAGACGCGGCTGCCGACCGTCACCATCGTGTGCGCGGCGAGTATCTCGCCCCGCCAGCGGGCGAGATAGAGCTTCATCCGGCCGGGCTCCTCGGCGTTGAGGGCCTTGTACTGGCGTTCGTAGTACGCGAGGGAGCGGCCCAGCCGGAAGCCGTCGCGCTGCTCGGTGATCCTCAGCAGGCGGTGGAACTCGGGGAGGTCGGCGGCCGTGCCGAGCGACACCTCGACTCCTTCCTTCCGGGCGCGCCGGACATTGCGCCGCCACTCCTGGTTGAGGCCCGCCCACAGGTCGTCGGCGGTGCGGCCGGCCAGCGGCACGCGGAAGACGTGGCGGGGCTGCGCATCTCCGTCGCCGCCGTCGCCGCCCTCGCCGCAGCGCCGCCAGCCGCGGGCCCGCAGCCGCTCCGCGACGGCCGCGCCCAGTGGGTCGACCTCGCAGGCGAGGACGTCGGGGAGTCGGCGGCCGCGCCCGGTGAGGGATTTCAGCCGGGCGGCGTTCCAGCGCCGGTACGCGGGCGAGGGCCCGATCCGCACCGCGAACGCGCCCGCCGCCCGCAGCTGGCGCAGCAGCGGGGTGAGCCAGCGGTCGAGGTCCGGGTCGGCCCAGTCGGCGACCGGTCCCTCCGGCAGATAGGCGAAGTGCTTGCGGGTGCCGGGGAGCTGGCGCAGCAGCACCAGGGCGGCTCCGGTGAGCTGCTCCGCCTGCGGCCCGGTCCGCGGGCCCCAGCCGAGCAGCAGGGAGCGCCAGCCCTCCTTGACGTCCGCCCACGAGGGGCACTGCAGAAAACCGGCCCCGAGGGCGGCGCCGGTGCGGGATGCCAGGAACGCGCGGTACGTCGCGGCGGTGACCGGCCCCAGCCAGAACTCGCCGGCCGTCTCCTCCCGGCGCCCGCGTGCTTCCCCTTCTGACGTTGCGAGCAGCGCTGACACTGCGCCTCCCTGAGTTGCGCCGTTGGGTACGTCCGGAAGGCTCACAGCCGACCGTGACCGAACGGCGCGGCGAATGTGACGGGACGACGACCGTTGCGCTCCAGAGGCGGTCACAGAGCCGCTCGTCGGTTTCGGCACGGCCTCGGCGGCCTAGAGTCCCTGGCGTCCCGGCGATGTTCACGCCGTTGCTCCCGCCGACCCCGGAGGTCCCGTTGCGTTCCCGCCAGATACGACGCCAGATACGTGTAGGACACATATGTGCACTGCTCGCGGCCGCCTCGCTCACCGCCACGGGTTGCACCGCCGCCGCGGACACCCCGGGCGGAGAGCCGAAGGCGAAGACGGACGGCGCGCGGCAGGGCGAGGACGGCCGGCCGGTCACCGTGACCGTGACCCCGCAGGGAGACCGGGCCGCCGCCGGCGAGCCGGTGAGGGTCACGGCGGAGGCGGGCACGCTCACCTCCGTCACCGTCACCGACGACAAGGGCCGCACCCTGGCCGGCACGGCTTCGGCGGACGGCCGCACCTGGACGTCGGACCGCGTCGCCGCACCCGGAGCCACCTACACGGTCAAGGCCGCGACCCGCACCGGGGGCGGCCGGGCGGGCACGGCGGGTTCGTCCTTCACCACCGCCCCCGCCGACAAGGTCAACAAGGTCGACTGGCGGCCGGGCGACGGCGCCGTGGTCGGGGTGGCCCAGCCGATCTCGCTGGTCTTCGACCACCCCGTCGAGAACAAGGCCGCTGTCGAGAAGCAACTGAGAGTGACCACCTCGAACAGCACCGAGGGCTCCTGGGGCTGGCTCACCGACTGGTCGGGCAAGGACCGCGTCGACTGGCGTCCGAAGGAGTACTTCGAGCCCGGCACCAAGGTGACCCTGGACGCACGGCTCAACGGCGTCGACTCGGGCGAGGACGGCGGCTGGTTCGTCCGCGACTACAAGGTCGGCTTCACCGTCGGCGACCGCCGGATCGTCAGGGTCGACCTGGACGACAAGCAGCTCACGCTGGAGCGTGACGGCGCGGTGGTCCGGCGGATCCCCGTCTCCGGCGGCACCCCCGGCGGCGACAAGCGCTCCTGGCGGGGCACGGCGGTGCTGATGTCCAAGGAGGGCACGATCCGGATGAACTCCGAGACCGTGGGTCTCGGCAGCGCATACGACAAGATGGTCGACTACTCGATGCGGCTGACCTGGTCGGGCATGTACGCGCACGCCGCGCCGTGGAACGCCGAGTACCTCGGCAAGGCGAACCGCAGCTCCGGCTGCATCGGCATGAGCGACCCCGACGCGGCCTGGCTGTACGGGCAGGTGCGCGTCGGCGATCCCTTCGAGATCGAGGGCGCGGACACCAAGGGCGCCCTCGCCCCGCACAACGGCCTGGGCGTCTGGAACGTCGACTGGGCGGACTGGCAGGCCAAGAGCGCCCTGCGGTAGGCACCCCGGTCAGCCCCCGGCCGGTCGCCGGTCGGGCGCCGGCCGGACCTCGCGGCTCAGCCGCCGAGCTCCCACAGCAGCACCTCGGCGGCTGCCGCCCCCGCCTGGAGCTCAAGACCGTCCTCGCCGCTGATCCGCGCCGAGTCCCCGGGCCCGAGCTCTTCGTCCTCCAGCAGCGCCGCGCCGCGGACCATATGCACATACGCGGCGTTCGCGCCCGGCACCGCGGTCCGCTCGCCGGGGGCGAGCCGGCGTATGTGCAGCAGCGCGCCCGCCTGCGGCAGGGCGTACGGCGTGGAGTCGGCGATGCCGCGCACGATCTCGTACGAGGGCTCGCCGCCCGGGTCGCGCGGTGCGAGCCACATCTGCACGAACACCAGCGGATCGGCGCCGTCGTTGCGTTCGATGTGGCGGACCCCGCCGGCGGAGCTGAGGCGCTGGACGTCGCCGGGCCCTACGACGGTGGCGTGCCCGGCAGAGTCGCGGTGGGTCAGTTCGCCTTCGACCACCCAGGTGACGATCTCGGTGTGGCTGTGCGGATGCTCGTCGAATCCGGCGCCGGGCGCGAGGCGCTCCTCGTTGCAGGCGAGGATCGCGTCGAAGCGGAGGTTGTCGGGGTCGTAGAAGCTCCCGAAGGAGAACGCGTGCCAGGACTCGATGCCCGCGTCCGCATCGCCCCCGCGGTAGCGCTCCCCTGCCCGCCGTACAGAAATCACGCCCCCACGGTATCCCCGCGTCCCAGCGCCGGAACCGCCGCGTCCGGAGTACGCCAAAGGCCTCGTTCCCCCATATGCCAGACGCCGCGTCCAGGGGACGCCACGCGCGGTCCCCGCGACGCCCGCCAGCCCCCTTGTATACCCCGTACGCCCCGTACGCACCGGTAGCCCGACCCGCCACTCCGCGCACCCGTCCCGATAAGGCACTCTTGTCCCCGTGCCAGAACCTGCAGCGAACGACGAACACCCGCACTCCGCGACTCTGCGCCGGCTGGAGCGGTCCTCCGGCCGGCTCGCCGCAAGCGCCATCGCGCGCATGGACGAGACGCTGCCCTGGTACCGGGCGATGCCCCCGGAGAACCGGTCCTGGATCGGACTGGTGGCGCAGGCGGGCATCGCCGCGTTCACCGAGTGGTTCCGGCATCCGGAGACCCCCCAGGCGATCTCGACGGACGTCTTCGGCACGGCGCCGCGCGAGCTGACCCGGGCGATCACGCTGCGCCAGACCGTGGAGATGGTGCGCACCACCATCGAGGTCATGGAGTCGGCGATCGAGGAGGTCGCGGCGCCGGGCGACGAGTCGGTGCTCCGCGAGGCGCTGCTCGTCTACGCACGGGAGATCGCCTTCGCCACCGCACAGGTGTACGCACAGGCCGCCGAGGCCCGCGGCGCGTGGGACGCCCGGCTGGAGTCGCTGGTCGTCAACGCGGTGCTGTCGGGCGAGGCCGACGAGGGCGCGGTCTCCCGGGCCGCCGCCCTCGGCTGGAACGCGCCCGAGCATGTGTGCGTCATCCTGGGCACCGCACCCGACGGGGACAGCGAGCTGACGGTGGAGGCGATCCGCCGGGCCGCCCGGCACGCCAAGCTCCAGGTGCTGACCGGGGTGCTCGGGGACCGGCTCGTGGTCATCGCGGGCGGCAGCGACAACCCGCTGCAGGTCGCCAAGGCGCTGATCGGGCCGTATGCGGCAGGGCCCGTGGTGGCCGGTCCCGTGGTGCCCGATCTGCTCGCGGCCACGCGCTCCGCGCAGGCCGCGGCCGCCGGGCTCAAGGCGTGTTCGGCCTGGCAGGACGCCCCGCGCCCGGTGCTCGCGGACGATCTGCTGCCGGAGCGCGCGATCGCCGCCGACCCGGCCGCGCGCGAGCAGCTGGTGGAGGAGATCTACAGACCACTGGAGGAAGCGGGCTCGGCGCTGCTGGAGACGCTGAGCGTCTATCTGGAGCAGGCGAGCAGCTTGGAGGGCGCCGCACGGATGCTCTTCGTCCACCCCAACACCGTGCGCTACCGGCTGCGACGTGTGACTGATGTCACCGGGTGGTCACCCTCCGATGTTCGCTCGGCGTTCACTCTGCGGATCGCACTGATCCTGGGGCGTCTGGCCGACGCCGACTCCCAGCCCTAATCTTTTGTCGAACACCAACAATTCCCCCAACGGTTCTTCGTCCCTGTCCCCACGGGCATTTGGAGCCGTCCACAAGAGAGAGTGTGAGGGTGCTCGTACTCGTCGCTCCCGGCCAAGGCGCTCAGACGCCCGGCTTCCTGACTCCCTGGCTCGACCTCCCCGGCGCCGGTGACCGCCTCGCGGCCTGGTCCGACGCCATCGGACTCGACCTCGTCCACTACGGCACGAAGGCCGACGCGGACGAGATCCGCGACACGGCCGTGGCACAGCCGCTGCTCGTCGCAGCCGGACTGCTGTCCGCAGACGCGCTCGGGGCGGCCCCCGACGCCGTCGCCGGCCACAGCGTCGGCGAGATCACCGCGGCCGTCTTCGCGGGCGTGCTCGACGAGACGTCCGCGCTGCGACTCGTACGGAAGCGCGGCCTGGCGATGGCCGAGGCCGCGGCCGTGACGCAGACCGGCATGTCCGCCGTGCTCGGCGGCGACCCGGAGCAGGTCGTCGCACACCTCCAGGGCCTGGGCCTGACCCCGGCGAATGTGAACGGCGCGGGCCAGATCGTGGCCGCGGGCACGGCGGAGCAGCTCGCTGCGCTCGCCGAGAACAAGCCCGAGAAGGCCCGGGTGATCCCGCTGAAGGTGGCGGGCGCGTTCCACACCCACCACATGGCGCCCGCGGTCGCCGCCCTGGAGGAGGCCGCCGCTTCCCTCGCCCCGGCGGCTCCGGCCGTCGCGTATGTCTCCAACAAGGACGGCCAGGTCGTCGCCGACGGCACGGAGGTCGTGACGCGGCTCGTGGGCCAGGTCGCCAACCCGGTCCGCTGGGACCTGTGCATGGAGACCTTCACTCAGCGCGGCGCGACCGCCCTGGTCGAGGTGTGTCCCGGGGGCACCCTCACCGGACTGGCCAAGCGCGCCCTGCCGGGCGTCAAGACGCTGGCGCTGAAGACCCCCGACGACCTCGACGCGGCCCGCACGCTCGTCGCCGAGCACGCCGAGCACTCCGCCTGAGAGAAGGAGCCGTAGAGCATGTCGAAGATCAAACCCGCCAGGGGAGCGTCGTACGCGCGCATCATGGGCGTCGGCGGCTACCGTCCCACGCGGGTCGTGCCCAATGAGGTGATCCTCGAGACGATCGACTCGTCCGACGAGTGGATCCGCTCGCGCTCCGGCATCGCCACCCGCCACTGGGCCTCCGACGAGGAGACCGTCGCCGCCATGTCCCTGGAGGCGTCGGGCAAGGCCATCGCCGATGCGGGGCTGACCCCGCAGCACATCGACGCGGTGATCGTCTCGACCGTCTCGCACTTCAAGCAGACCCCGGCCGTGGCGACCGAGATCGCCGACAAGCTCGGCGCCGGCAAGCCTGCCGCGTTCGACATCTCCGCCGGCTGTGCCGGCTTCGGCTACGGCCTCACCCTCGCCAAGGGCATGATCGTCGAGGGTTCGGCGGAGCATGTGCTGGTCATCGGCGTGGAGCGGCTGAGCGATCTGACCGATCTGGAGGACCGGGCCACGGCCTTCCTGTTCGGCGACGGCGCCGGCGCGGTCGTGGTGGGCCCCTGTGAGGAGCCGGCCATCGGCCCGACCGTCTGGGGCTCGGAGGGCGACAAGTCCGAGACCATCAAGCAGACCGTTCCGTGGACGGACTACCGCGACGGCGACGTCGCCCGGTTCCCCGCCATCACGCAGGAGGGCCAGGCGGTGTTCCGCTGGGCCGTCTTCGAGATGGCCAAGGTGGCCCAGCAGGCCCTGGACGCGGCCGGCATCACGGCGGACGACCTGGACGTCTTCATTCCGCACCAGGCCAATATGCGGATCATCGATTCGATGGTGAAGACTCTGAAGCTGCCGGAGCACGTCACGGTCGCCCGTGACGTGGAGACCACCGGCAACACCTCGGCCGCCTCGATTCCGCTCGCGATGGAGCGGCTTCTGGCGACCGGTCAGGCGAAGAGCGGGGACACCGCGCTCGTCATCGGCTTCGGGGCGGGGCTCGTCTACGCCGCGACGGTCGTTACCCTCCCCTAGGCGCTTGCGGATCTTCCCAAGCACCACACCCTCTGTTAACAGATAGAAGGAGCGCCACATGGCCGCCACTCAGGAAGAGATCGTCGCCGGTCTCGCAGAGATCGTGAACGAGATCGCGGGCATCCCGACCGAGGACGTCCAGCTCGACAAGTCCTTCACCGACGACCTGGACGTCGACTCGCTGTCCATGGTCGAGGTCGTCGTCGCCGCCGAGGAGCGCTTCGACGTGAAGATCCCCGACGACGACGTCAAGAACCTCAAGACCGTCGGCGACGCGACGAAGTACATCCTCGATCACCAGGGCTGAACCTGATATGCGTTTGTCGCCACCCGGCGGTGGCGCCGTGACAATTCAGCACCCTCTACACGTGGAGAAAGAATTCCTGTGAGCTCGACCAATCGCACCGTGGTCGTCACCGGTATCGGCGCAACCACACCGCTGGGTGGCGACAGCGCATCGACCTGGGAAGGTCTTCTCGCCGGCCGGTCCGGAGTGACGCCCCTGGAGGGCGAGCGCTTCGCCGATCTGCCGGTCCGCATCGCCGCCTCGGCGGCCGTCGACCCGGGCGAGGTCCTGCCGCGCCCCGTGGCCCGCAAGCTGGACCGCTCGGCGCAGTTCGCGCTGATCGCGGCCCGCGAGGCCTGGGCGGACGCCGGCTTCACGGCCGCCGCCGGTGAGGACCAGGCAATCGACCCCGACCGGCTGGGCACGGTCATCGCCTCCGGCATCGGCGGTGTGACCACCCTGCTCGACCAGTACGACGTGCTGAAGGAGAAGGGCGCCCGCCGGGTCTCCCCGCACACCGTCCCCATGCTGATGCCGAACAGCCCGTCGGCCAATGTGGGCCTGGAGGTCAACGCCCAGGCCGGTGTGCACACGCCGGTCTCCGCCTGCGCCTCCGGCGCCGAGGCCATCGGCTACGCGGTGGAGATGATCCGCACCGGCCGCGCCGACGTGGTCGTCGCGGGCGGCACCGAGGCGGCCATCCACCCGCTGCCGGTCGCCGCGTTCGCCAACATGATGGCGATGTCCAAGAACAACGACGAGCCTCAGAAGGCCTCGCGCCCGTATGACACGGCCCGCGACGGCTTCGTCCTCGGCGAGGGCGCGGGCGTCGTCATCCTGGAGTCGGCCGAGCATGCCGCCAAGCGCGGCGCGAGGGTCTACTGCGAGGCGCTGGGCCAGGGCCTGTCCGCGGACAGCCACCACATCGCCCAGCCCGAGCCGACCGGCCGCGGCATCGCCGCCGCACTGCAGAACCTGCTCGACTCGACCGATCTGAAGGCCTCCGAGGTGGTGCACCTGAACGCGCACGCCACCTCCACGCCGCAGGGCGACGTCGCTGAGATCAAGGCGCTGCGCAAGATCCTGGGCGAGGACCTCGACCATGTCGCGGTGTCCGCCACCAAGTCGATGACGGGTCATCTGCTGGGCGGCGCGGGCGGCATCGAGACCGTCGCGACGGTTCTCGCCCTGTACTGCCGCACGGCCCCGCCGACCATCAACGTCGACGAGCTCGACGAGACGGTCGACGCGGACATCGTGCGCGACGAGCCGCGGGCGCTGCCCGAGGGCACGATCGCCGCGATCAACAACTCGTTCGGCTTCGGCGGCCACAACGTGGTCCTCGCCTTCCGCACGGTCTGACCGTACGCCGGCGACTCCACCCCGGCACACGAACACAAGCGGGCCCGCACCGGTTCTTCCGGTGCGGGCCCGTTCGTCTTCGCCCCGCGGGCCGAAGGACGCTGGAGACGGGACTTCAGACGACCTGGTGAAGCCAGCGGACGGGCGCGCCCTCGCCCGCGTACCGGAAGGGCTCCAGTTCGTCGTCCCAGGGCTTGCCCAGCAGCTTGGCGATCTCCGCCTCGATGTCGCCCTCGCCCTGCGCGGAGCGGGCGAGGGCCGCGCGCAGCCGGTCCTCCGGGACGAGGATGTCGCCGTGGATGCCGGTGACGGCGTGGAAGATGCCCAGGTCGGGGGTGGCGCTGTAGCGCTCGCCCTCGGCCGTGGGGGAGGGTTCCGCGGTCACCTCGAAGCGGAGCAGATGCCAGCCGCGCAGCGCGGAAGCGAGCTTGGAGGCCGTGCCGGCTTCGCCCTGCCAGGAGAACTCCGCTCTCCAGGTGCCGGGGGCGGCGGGCTGGCGGATCCAGTCGAGCTGCACCCGGACGCCCAGCACGCCCGCGACGGCCCATTCGACGTGCGGGCACAGCGCGCGCGGTGCGGAGTGAACGTACAGAACGCCACGTGTCGTCACCGGGACCTCCAGTGTGGGACGAGGATCGCCTTCCCCAGCGGCCTCAGTAAACAGCATCGGGAGCGAATCTCCACAAAAGGGACGCCTTGTGACGTGATGTAATTTACCGGAGCCGGTGGGCGAGGCACGCCTCTGGGTCGACGGGAAAAAGCTACCGCGCGGCGGTGGCCCGGAGGCGACGTACTGTCGGTCCCGGGGCCGTACGCACGAAGCTTTCACCCGCCAGGACGTCTTGCGCCCGCCGTGCGGAGAGCCGGCGACGACACGGAGCGACGGGGAGACGGACATGGGAGTGCGGAAGCGCCGGCGGGGCGTACGCACAGCGGACTCTTCCACGGCGGCGGCCTTCGGGGCGGACTCCTCGAGAGCGGCGGGGAATCCCGGAGCGCGGCCCTCCACCGTGACGGCCTCTCCCGGAGCGCGGCCCTCCACCGTGACGGCCTCTCCCGGAGCGCGGCCCTCCACCATGGCGGGCTCTCCCGGGGCGCGGTCCTCCACCGTGACGGGCTCTCCCGGAGCCCGGCCCTCCGCCATGGCGGGCTCTCCCGGAGCCCGGCCCTCCACCGTGACGGGCTCTCCCGGAGCCCGGCCCTCCGCCATGGCGGGCTCTCCCGGAGCCCGGCCCTCCACTATGGCGGGCTCTCCCGGAGCGCGGCCCTCCACTATGGCGGGCTCTCCCGGAGCCCGGCCCTCCACCGTGGCGGCCTCCCCCGGAGAGCGGCCCTCCACCATGGCGGGCTCTCCCGGAGAGCGGCCCTCCACCGTGACGGGCTCTCCCGGGGCGCGGTCCTCCGCCATGGCGGCCTCGCTCGCGGGTCTGCTCCTCGCCGTGGGCGCAATCACCGGATGTGACACGGCGTCGGCTCCCGACGGATCACGCGGTACGGCCGCGAGCGCGCGCCCCTCCCCCAGTCCGACCCCGGTCTGGGACCGCAGCCCCGACTCGGTCGCCGCCGTCGGCGACTCGATCACCCGTGGCTTCGACGCCTGCGGGGTGCTCTCCGACTGTCCCGAGGTCTCCTGGGCGACCGGCACCGACGCCTCCGTGCGCTCACTGGCTGTGAAGCTCCTCGGGCCGGTCGGCGCGGCCGAGCGCAGCTGGAACTTCGCCCGCTCCGGAGCGGCGGTCGGCGATCTGGCCGCGCAGATGACGCGCGCGGCGGAGAAGAAACCGGAGCTGGTGACCGTGCTGGCGGGCGCGAACGACGCCTGCCGGCCGACGGCCGAACAGATGACGCCGGTCGCGGAGTTCCGCAGTTCGTTCGAGAAGGCGCTGGCGGCGCTGCGGCGCGCCTCGCCGAAGTCCCAGGTGTACGTGGCGAGCGTGCCGGACCTCAAACGCCTCTGGTCGACCGGGCGCGGCCATCCGCTGGGCCGACAGGTCTGGAAGCTGGGCGTATGCGCCTCGATGCTCGCCGACGCCGAGGACGACGGGCCCGCGGCGCGGCAGCGCAGGGCGACGGTCCGGCAGCGGGTGGTCGACTACAACGCCGCGCTGGAGGACGTCTGCGCCCGGGACCAGCGCTGCCGCTATGACGGCGGCGCGGTCTTCGACTTCCCCTTCACACGCGAGCAGCTCAGCCGCTGGGATCTGTTCCACCCCGGCAAGGACGGGCAGCAGCGGCTGGCGGAGATCGCCTACCGCCGTGTCACCGCCGCGGAGCCGTCCGCGTGACAGGCATTGGTTACCGGACATGTCCTGCGGCACAGGAGGGGTTTTCAGGCCAGCCGGCAGCGGGAGTTGCGACCGGCGTGAATACTTCCCGCCGCGCACGATCACTCTCGCAGCGCCCCGCCGACGGAAGGACTCCCGTGTCACGCGCCCCCGCATCCCGGATACGCACCCGCGGCCGCACCGCCGCCGCACTCGTCCTGCTCACGTCCCTGGCCCTCGTCTCCGCCTCACCCCCGGCGCTCGCCGCCGATCCGGCGGCGGGGCCCGCGGCGGCCACGGGCCCAGCCGCGACCGTCGAGGAGCAGCGGCTGGAGCGCGCCGTGCCGCAGGAGATCCTCCGGCGCAGCGGGTTCGACGAGGCGGGGCGGGACTTCGCCCGGGCGCTGCGGCGGGCCGGCTCGTACCGGGAGGCGGAGCGGTCCGCTGCCCGGCACGGCGCGCGGCTGTGGGACCGGGCGGTCGACCGCGCCCAGGGCAGGGGCCCGGCACGCGGGGACCTGAGCCGTGACGACGACCGCCCGCTGTACTGGGCTCGGCTGGCCATGACCCGGGAACTGCGCACCTGGGACCCGGGGTTCCCGCTCTCCGCAAGCGCGCGGGCACGGCTGCTGGAGCGGCTGGAGCGGTCTTCGCGCGGCCAGGACTCGATGGACTTCCCGCGGGGCGGGGGCTACCGGCGGATCGTGATGACGGGCTTTGACCCGTTCACTCTGGACCGCGACATCCGGATCAGCAACCCGTCCGGCGCGGCGGCCCTGGCCCTGGACGGCGCCTGGATCCGCACGGCGGAGGGGTGGGCACGCGTCGAGACCGCGGTCTTCCCGGTGCGCTGGCGGGACTTCGCCGACGGCGAGGTGGAGCGCACCCTGAGCGCACAGCTGCCGCGGGCGGACGTGTTCACCACGGTGAGCCAGGGCCGGGCGGGTCGCTTCGACATCGAGCGCTTCAACGGGGCGTGGCGCGGCGGCTTCCCGGACAACGAGAACCTCTCGTCCACGGGGACGGTCCCGGTCGCCGATCCGGCCTCCCAGCCGCAGTGGACGGCGACCACTCTCCCGTACAAGGAGATCGTCGCCGCGTCCACCGGCCGCTTCCCGGTGTACGACAACACGGCGGTGACCGAGATCCCGGCGGGCGGCGCCGCGGAGGTCGTCCGCCCCGACGGCCCCACGCCCGGCTCCACGGCGCGCCGCGGGGGCGGGGGCGACTACCTCTCCAACGAGATCGCCTACCGCGCCACCCTGCTGCGGGACCGGCTGGGCCTGGACATCCCGGGCGGTCATGTGCACACGCCGGTCCTGGAGTTCGGGGCCGGCAACACCACTGAGGTCACCGACCCCGACTTCGTACGCAACCGGCTCGACATCGTCGCCCAGGTCCGGGCGATCATCACGGTGGCGGCGGACGGCGCCTGAGAACGCGGCCCCGGTGCGGCGGTCCTAGCGGGCGAAGCCCAAGGAGACGCCGAGGCCGACGAGGACCGACCCGATCGCGCGGTTGAGCGCCTTCTGCCGGCGGAGCATCGCGGCGCGCAGCCGGGTGTCGGAGAAGAACAGCGCGACGAGCCCGAACCAGCAGAAGTGGGTGAGGGACATGAACAGCCCATAGCCCGCCTGCCGCCACACAGGCGTGTCGGGGCCGACGACCTGGGTGAAGGTGGAGACCACGAAAAGGGTCGTCTTGGGGTTGAGGACATTGGTGAGGAAGCCGGAGCGGAGCGCGGCCGGCCGCGTGAGCTCCGACTTCGCCTTCAGGTCGACGGCGACGTCGGAGCGGGCGAAGAAGGTCCGCAGGCCTATGAAGACGAGATAGGCCGCACCGGCCAGCTTGACGGCGGTGAACAGCGCGGTGTTGGCGGCGATGAGCAGCCCCACGCCGAGCATGGTGTACGTGACATGGACAAGGACGCCCGCGGCTACGCCCGCCGCGGAGAACAGTCCGGTGGGTCGTCCATGGAGGGCGCTGTTTCGCACGACCATGGCGAAGTCGGCGCCGGGGCTGATGACGGCGAGCACGGTGATGAGGGCGACGGCGAACACTTCTGTCATAGGGGTCGATGCTGGTCGCCGGAGGGCGGGCGATCAACCGGGTTACGGTCGCGAACAGCGCCGTCATCCCGGTCGAAGCACGCCGCCCAGAGACGCGTCACCCGCGCTTGGACCGGGTCCTCTCCCGTATCGGGGCTGTGCCGGCCTCCGGGGAAGTCTCCCGCTCGGCGTCGGCGCTGCTCTTGGCCGCAGGCTTGCACGGACACAGGTACGCGCCGGACGCGATCCTCTCGGCGGCCGCACTCGCATGCCGGGGCCGGTGGTCGTCCCGACCTCTGATCCGGACGTCGCGGATCCGGGCAGAGCCTCACATCGCAGCTCTGTGCGGGCCCCGGGTGCGCCCAGTCAGAGCGTGGGAGGCGAAGACGGTTCGCCGTCGGTGAGCCGGACGGCGGGCTCCGCACCATCCGCGCCATCCGCGTCGGCTGCGTCGTTCTCGCTCCGGGGCCCCTGGGGCGGTGAACAGGGAGCCAGTTCGCGGGACATCAGCGTGGCCCCCGCGACCGCTCCCGGCATCAGGAACACGGCGACGACCGGGATCAGGAACGCCAGGGTCAGCGGCACCCCGAAGCCGAGCGTCAGCATCCGGCGTCCGCGCAGCAGTTCCAGACGCTCCTTCAGCTCGATGCCGCGCCGACCCAGCGCCACCGCCGTGAGCTCCTCGGCGAGAAAGAAGCCGGAGACGCAGAAGCCCAGCACCGGGATGACCGTCTGTCCGATGACCGGGAGGAAGCCGAGGGCGAAGAGCAGCACCCCGTACAGCGCCACCCGCACCAGAATCCGCACCGAGTCCCGGGCGGAGATCCACAGCTCCTTCCAGAGCGGCAGGCCGGAGGTCGGGACCTCACCGCCCTCGCTGCGGTCGACCTGCTCGGAGAGCGAGTCGTAGAAGGGCTGGCCGACCAGGAGCGTCACCGCGGTGAAGGTGATCACCGCGAGGAACAGCCCGAAGGCGAAGACCAGCGCGGTCAGCGTGGAGCGGAGGATGCCCAGCCAGGGCGAGGACCAGTCGTCGGCGAAGGGCGTGGCCCAGGCCGCCAGATCGTCCGCTCCGTAGCCGAGGCCGACCAGCGCGGCCGCGTACAGCACCAGGGTCACCAGACCGGGCAGCAGCCCGAAGCCGAACCAGCGGCCATGGTCGGCGACCCAGCGCTGACCCTTCACCAAGTAGCCGAAGCCCAACCCGAGATCGCGCATGCGGATACGGTACTAGTAGGCGGTGTCCGGCGGGTCTTTCCCCTCCCCGCCCCTCCCATAGCTGGGGGCAGGCCCCCAGACCCCCGTACCCCCGTACGGTCTTCGGCCGTGTCCTCAATCGCCGGACGGGCTCATTCTGAGCCCGTCCGGCGATTGAGGAGCGGGGTGAAGGGGCGGAGCCCCGGTTCGGGAAGGGCGGGGAGGGGAACCGCCGGAGACGGCGCGGGCCCGCGCCCCTCGCGGGGTGCGGGCCCGGCATGCCGGTGGGGCCGTCAGGCGACGGAGACGTCCACCTTGATGTTGCCGCGCGTGGCGTTGGAGTACGGGCACACCAGGTGCGCCTTCTCCACCAGGGACTTCGCGGTCTCCGCGTCCACGTTCGGGATGGACGCGGTGAGCGCGACCTCCAGGCCGAAGCCGCCGGCCCCGTTCTTGCCGATGCCGACCGAGGCGGTCACCGTGGAGCCGGAGATGTCCGCCTTCTCCTGGCGGGCCACCACGCCGAGCGCGCCCTGGAAGCAGGCGCTGAAGCCGGCGGCGAACAGCTGCTCCGGGTTGGTGCCGGCGCCGCTGCCGCCCAGCTCCTTGGGCGGGTTGACGACGACGTCCAGCTGGCCGTCGTTGGAGGCCACTCGGCCGTCACGGCCGCCCTCCGCGGTGGCGACGGCGGTGTAGAGGACGTCTATGTTCTGGATGGACATGCTTGAGGATTCCTCCTGGAGTGTCGCCGCGACTCGCGCCCACGATCGCGGCGGTCTGGCGTGAGCCTAGCGGGGCTCAGTGGGCAAGGGAAACGATCATCTTTCCGGTGTTGTCGCCGCGGAGCAGGCCGAGAAAGGCGTCGAAGCCGTTCTCGATGCCCTGGACGACGGTCTCGGCGTACTTCAGCTCGCCGGAGCGGATCCAGCCGGAGACGTCCTGGACGAACCGCGGCTGGAGCGCGGTGTGGTCGCCCACCAGGATGCCCTGGAGCCGCAGTCGCTTTCCGACGACGAGGACGAGGTTGCGCGGGCCGGGGGCCGGCTCGGTGTCGTTGTACTGGGCGATCGCGCCGCAGAGCGTGGCCCGGCCGTGCACGTTGAGCGACGAGATGGCGGCCTCGAGGTGGTCGCCGCCCACGTTGTCGAAGTACACGTCGATGCCGTCGGGGGCGGCCTGCCTGAGCTGCTCCGCCACGGGGCCGTTCTTGTAGTTGAAGGCCGCGTCAAAGCCGTACTCCTCGACGAGCAGCTTGACCTTCTCGTCGGAGCCGGCCGAGCCGATGACACGCGAGGCGCCCTTGATCTTCGCCATCTGGCCGACCTGGCTGCCGACCGCGCCCGCCGCGCCGGAGACGAAGACGGCGTCGCCCTCCTTGAAGGAGGCGGTCTCGAAGAGCCCGGCGTACGCGGTCAGACCGGGCATGCCGAGGACGCCGAGGTAGGTGGAGAGCGGGGCGAGCGAGGCGTCGACCTTGGTGGCGTGCCGGGCGTCGACGTCCGCGTACTCGCGCCAGCCGAGGCCGTGCAGGACGTGGTCGCCGACGGCGAAGCCCTCGGCGTTTGAGGCGACGACCTCCCCGACGGCGCCGCCGTCCATGGGCTGGTCGAGCTGGTACGGCGGAACGTACGACTTCACGTCGTTCATCCGGCCGCGCATGTAGGGGTCGACCGAGAAGTGCAGATTGCGCACGAGGATGCGGCCCTCGCCCGGCGCGGTGACCGGGACCTCACGCAGGGCGACGTCTTCGGCCGTGGGCCAGCCGTGTGGGCGGGCCGCCAGATGCCAGGCGCGGCCGGACGTGGGGAGTGCGGACATACGGGGATGCCTCCTAGAAAGCTTCAGGAACTGAAACAACCATGCTCCTGGATATTTCATGTTGTCAAGTATCTGGGTAGACTCGATGCCATGGACTCTGCCAGCGCCGCCGCCTCGGCCCCCGCTCCCCGTACGGACGCCCTGACCCTCGAAGTGGTCGAGCTGATCGGCACGGTCGTGGCCCGCTACCACGACGAGTACGAGGAGGCCGCGGCCCAGCACTCCCTCACCGGCGCGCAGGCACGGGTGCTGGGACTGCTCACCCTGGAGCCGATGCCCATGCGCCGCATCGCGCAGAAGCTGAAGTGCGAACCGTCGAATGTGACGGGGATCGTGGACCGGCTGGAGGTCCGCGGGCTGGTGGAGCGCCGCCCGGACCCGGCCGACCGGCGGGTCAAGCTGGCCGCGCCGACGGCTCAGGGGCGTGAGACGGCCCGGCGGCTGCGGGACTCGCTGGACTTCGCACGGGAACCCCTGGCGCAGCTCTCGACCGAGGAGCGGACGGTGCTGCGGGATCTGCTGCGGCGCATGCTCGGCGAAGCCGGGTAGCGGACGCCCGAGGGGCCGCGGCCGGCGGCTGCCGTGGCAGCGGCAGTCGCAGTGGGCGTCACCATGTGGCCGTCACCATGTGGCCGTCACCATGTGGCCCTCACCAGCAGAACCAGAGGAAACAGCTCCCGTCTTCCTCGGTGGGCGTGGGTACGGGTGCGGGTGCGGGGCTCACCGTGGAGTCGGTCGGGCTCTGACTGGAGGTCGGCTCGGACGCCGACGGGGAGGAGGCGTCGCCGGACGGCGGGTCTGCGGGATCGGAGGCCGTCGGGGAGGCGTCGCCGTCGCCGGACGACGCGGACCCCGACGGACGTATGCCGCCCGCGCCGCCGCCCGCGTCCCCGGCCTCGCCGCCGGGAGCGGGGCTGCCGCCGCCTTCCCCGCCGCCCGCGACCGCGGGGCCGGTCGTCCCCGTGCCGGGCCCCGTCGGCCCACCCGCGCCGGG